>CBFDBV010000136.1:0-10970 GCA_965603135.1 uncultured bacterium | reverse complement strand
AGAGCACCACGCGCTTGCCGTCGCCACCGCGAATGAAGATGCCCCAGCGGTCCACGTAGACGCCCACGTTCTCGCCCGTGGCGCCCGCCACGTACCGGGGCATGACCCCGTCGGCGCTCTGCTGCCCTTGTTCAGAGAGATCACCCTCCACGAGTTTCCACTCGTCGGTGGGTCCCCTCTCAGTGCCCCAGGATCCGACACCGGAGTGACTGCTGGGAGGGAAGACGAAGTTAGCGCCGACGCCCGCCGCGCCCGTCGTGCCCTCGTCCAGCAGCATCCGGGCCGAGAACTTGAGCTCGCCGGCGCAGGATGCGCGCAGCGGGCAGTGCCAGTAGTGATAGCTCCCGGACTTGAGCGTGACATCAAGCTTGAAGGACTTCTCGCCGGAGAAGGCCTTCTCATCGGTGACACCCTTAGAGTTGATCTCGTACTCGCCGTTACTGACCCACAACTTGACGGGGTCCGCGCCGTCCTCGAAGTCCGCGAGGTAGGAGAAGTCCTGCGTCGGCAACTCCTGCGCGCACCCCGTCGCTGCCAGTGTCGCCACGCAGCATACCGCGACAAGCAAAGCTGGAGGCCGCATCTGTCTTCCCTCCTATGACGGTCTCTTTCGCTGAGCCGAACTCCTGACACTCTTCGCCGGCGGCCATCCCATTCCCTGCCCCTCGGCATCCGTGCTGGCCCTCCCTTGGAGGACCGCGGCCCGTGCTGGAGAAACGGAGCGCAAGCGCTCCGCTGGGCGAGGCTGCTGGTGACCCCTCCATTCCAGCGCAGGGCTTGCCCTGCGTGCATCCGCAAGCCAGGATGCCCCCGTTGGAGGCGATGGATATGAAGAAGCTGATTTCGCCGGAGCCGGACAAGGTCGCGGTCGTGGACGTGCCCGAGCCGGCGATCGGGCCCGACGACGTCCTCGTGCGCAGCGTGCGCTCGCTCATCAGCGCAGGCTCCGAGTTGAAGCGCATCACCCGTGTGCCTGGACAGACCGATCAAACCTGGCCCAGCCACGACCTGGGGTACGCCATCTGCGGCGAGGTCATCCAGTGCGGCGAGAACGTCGAGCGCTTCAGGGTCGGCGACCGCGTGGCGACGATGCAGCACCACCAGGAGATCGTGGCCTCGCCAACCGGGCCTGATGTGCTGAAGGCGACCATCCCCATCCCCGCCGGCATCTCGTGGGACGACGCGCCCTTCATCATCTGGGGTAGGAGCTGCTGGAACTGGACGATGAAGGCCGACATCGCGATCGGGGAGACGGTAGCGGTGATGGGGCTGGGGCTGGTGGGTCTGCTGATGGTGATGTGGTCGCGCTTGCGCGGGCCGGGGAGGGTGATCGGGATAGACCTCCACGACAGCCGCCTGGAGCTGGCTGCGAAGGCCGGCGCGGACGAGTTGATCAACGCCTCCGAGGTGAACGTGGCCGAGGCCGTGGCCGATCTCACCGGAGGGCGGGGCGCGGCTGTGACCTTTCACTGCGTGGCCGGGGGCGCCGTGAAGAGCTTCGAGGACACCCAGCGCATCACGGCCAGCGGGGGGCGCGTGCTGAACATCGGCCATCACTCGCTGCCGCTGACCATCCTCTTCCGCGAGTTCCTCAGCAAGGACCTCCTCGGCGCGGGGACGGACTATGACTACGACCATCGCCTCTTCGAGGTGGGGGCACGCCTGATCGAACGAGGCGCTCTGCCGGTCTCCAGCGTCGTCACCCACAGGGCGCACTACTCTGAGGCGCCGGCGATCTACGAGATGCTCCGCTGCACCCCTGAGCAGGCCGGGGCGGTTCTCCTCTGCTGGGACTAGAGCCCGTTTCGCAACCTCGCGTAGGTCGGGCATCCCAGCCTGCCCGCCGTAGCCTTGGCGAAGGCGGGCCCGACAATGCCGTTCTCTGGGTTCTCCGCGTCTCTGCGGTGAGACGTGTTCCCGCCTCGGCGGGATTGCCGTAGGCGTCCCGGCTAGAGCGACAGCCTCGCCAGGCGCTGGCGCAGGCCGAGAGTGCGCTCCCGCAGTCTGAGGGCCTTGCCCACCATCGGGTTGTCGCTGTGCAGGCGCCAGTCTATCTCCTCGGTGATGGTCTGAATCGCGTAGCGCGGCCCCGCGGGCGTGGGCGGAACCGTCGTGAGGCACTCGTGCGGCTCGATAGGCCGGAGGCCCATCACGGTCTCATCGAATACCGCCTTCGCCTCCTGCTTGGCGTCCACCAGGGCGGTCAGCTCGCGGTAGCGCCGCTCCGACCAGGCGCCGCCGGTTTCCCTCATCCGCTGCCAGTGCCGGAGCGCCGCCTCTACGTCATCCTGGCGATTGCGTATCATGTACGCCAGCCCGATGTTGCTGTGCAGGATCGGGTTGGCGCGGTTCCACGCGAGCGCCTTCAGGAAGTAGTGCAGCGCGGTGGAGATGGCCGCACCCATGTCCCGCTGGAGCTGGCTCTGCCGCTCGCGGCTGACCAGGCCCGCCGCGCGCGCGCTGCGTTGCAGCCGCTGGGCCTCCTTAGCGTGCACCAGCGCCAAGTTGTTGGCGGCCTCTTCGCTGTCCTCCAGTTGCAGCATCTTGCGGAAGGCGACCTTGGCGGCCTCGGTATCCTCCAGGTTCAGTGTGCAGATGCCCAGGTTGCAGAAGACGGCGGGGGTGATCTCGCCCAGTTCCGCAGCCTGCTCAAGCTGGTGGCGCGCGCGCTTGAGCAGCTCGCGCGTGCGGCCAACGAGTTCATCCCCGGCCGCGCCGTGGGCACGCTGCACCGCCATCGCCTGCTCAGCCAGGCAAGTCCCCAGCGCGAAGCGCAGGTAGGCATCCTCGGGATGGGCCTTGACCGCCGCCTCGAAGCCGGCGCGTGCGTCCTCGTAGTCGCGCCGCAGGTAGCGGTAGAGCGCGAGGTTGATGCGAGCCTCCATTGAGTGCGCGACCCTGCTGCCGGCCACAGCATCCAGGTGCCGCGTGCAGCGATGGAGGGCCCTGAAGAAGTCCTGCCGCTCCCGCGGCCCCATCACACGCCTGTAGAGCCTCAGCGAATCCGCCAGGTAGGCCAGACCCAGGTGAAACGCGACCGTCAGGTCCGACGGATATCTCTCCTCGAGCGCCTCCAGGCGCTCCAGGCTCTCTTGCTCGCTGCCAGCGACGAGGTCCGCAATCGCCAGGTTCATGGCCGCAGCGAAGTCGTCCGGAGCCAGCTCTGCCGCGCGCCGCATCTGCACCTGCATACCCTCGGGATCGTCCAGTGCCCACGCCAGGCAGCCCAGGTTCGTTCGGAGACCCGCGTCCTCGCCCGCGTTCTCCAGGCCGGCGTGGGCCTGCTTGGCGGCATCCTCGTAGCGCTCCATCCCGATGAGCGCCAGCGAGGCGTCGTGCGCGGCCTCCAGCGAGTACTCGCCACGCACGCTGGGGTGATTGAAGCAGTCCAGGGCTTCGCCGAAGTGCCCCAGTGCTATGTGCACGCACCCTCGGTTCAGTTCGACCGCAGCGCTCCCGGGAGCGAGAAAGGAGGCCCGGCTGAGCTGCTCGGCCGCCCGCACCGGCTGGCCGCCCGCGCACATCAGCGCCCCCAGGTCATTGACCAGGGCTGGATTGAGCGGATCAAGATATGCTGCATCCGCAAGCTTCTGCATCGCCTCGCGCAGACGACCGCGGCGGTGGATGACGATGGCGAGGTTGGCCTTCGGCGCAGCGCTGATCGGATCGGCCTCCGCCGCACGCGTGAAGTGCTGCTCCGCCAGGTCGAGCCGACCCGATGTCAGCTCGTAGATGCCCAGGCTGTTGAGGATGGCCGGCGCTGCCAGCGTCTCAAGCTCGCCCAGCACGTAGTCCACTATCCCTGCCGGCGGCCGCCGGGACAGGAACACCTCGAGATTGTGATGCGCGACCTCGGCGTTGCGCTCGCTGCGCGTGCCTGCCACGAGCATCTCGGCGGCACGCTCGAACTCCCTCACCTCAGCGAGGGCCGCCGCCAGGTTCGTCTCGTAGCTCTCCCCGTCCAACTCACAGGCCTTCTCCAGGCAGTGCGCCGCCCGCTGCTCCTCCCCGCGAAGATGCTCCACCACGCCCAGGGCATTCCACGCCTCCGCGTCCTCAGGCTCCTCCGCCAACGCCTCGTCCAGCTCGCGCCGCGCGCGCTCCAGGAGGGTCCGCAGAGCCACCGTTCGCCTCGCCAGCGCCACGCGGCATAGCAGCTTGCGCACGAAGCGCACCACGACGCCGGGCATCAACACCAACACGAAGCCCAGGATCGCGCCAACGGCGGCCACCGCGACCGTCGTCAGCGACTCGTGCTCGGGCAGGAAGAAGCGGGAGTAACCCAGGCCGACGCCGACACCTGCGACGATGGCCAGCGTGTTGAGCAGCCGACGCGTCCTGCGGCGTGGCAGGGCGAGCGAGTACGTCGCCTCGCCGCCGGCCTCGCGCGCGGCATCAGGAACCACTAGCTGTCGAGACAGCGTACGCACTAGCACTACCCCCCATACGGCCCGGTCGCCTGACCGGCGCCAACAGTCCACGCGGGGGCTGGATGCCCATCCGGCCCCTTCCATTTATACCCGCATCCAGCATCTTCCTAACCCCTGACCTTCGCGGCCGGCGGCACGTGGACCATGCGTCCGGCAGGCCGAAAAGGTCCCCAACTTGCGCACAAACGCGCATTCCTGAGAAGGCGGACCTCATCGCGGCAGGGAAATGCCCCTCGTCTTGTAGCTGCTCACGGGCGAGCTCCTTCGCTGCGCTGAGCGCGACAACGTGAGCAGTTGCGCGCAGAGAATCCTGTCTCATCCTGGGGTGATAGGGACATGTCCCTGAAATGCACGGCTCACATCTTGCGCGATATTGCCGGCGGCCACGGCGAACTCGGCGCGGACGAATACGGGAAGACCGTGGGCGATGAAGACCTCCTGCGCAACCGCGTGGCGTTCACTTCCTTCCTCTATCGGCCTGCGGACGCGCTGCTCTACTGCGGCATAACCGCCTACGACGCCGACATATTCTACACCTTCGACCCCACGACCGCGCAGTTCACCAGCCTCCGCTGGCAGGAGGTCGGCGAGCCGTTCGAGGTCAAGATCCACCGCTCCCTGTGCCAGGCCCCGGACGGCAAGATCTATGCGGCGACCGCCGCTCTGCATGACATCACGCGGCGCCTCGACGCGCCCGGTGGCAAGATCTTCTCCTACGACCCCGCGACCAGCGAGTACGAGATCCTCTGCACCCCCAGCCCGCCGGACTACATTCAGACGATCACCCTCGACCCCGAGCGCCGCATCATCTACGGCTTCACCTACCCCGTCTTCAAGTTCTTCAAGTACGATATTGACGCCGACGAGGTCACCGACTTCGACTATGTGGGCAGCATCACTCACATCTCGGCGCTCGACGACGACGGCAAGCTCTGGGGCACCTGGCACCCGCGCACGCACAACCTCTTCTGCTACGACCCCGAGGGCGACGAGATAACCTGGTTCCGTCACTCGGTCCCCAACGCCCAGGCGGGCTCAGACATTATGTACCCCGGCGCGGGCCCCGTTGACTGTATGATCAATGGCGGGGACGGCTACATATATATCGGCACCACGCTGGGCGAACTGGTGCGCCTGGATCCGAAGACGGCCGCCGTCGAGTTCCTGGGCAAGCCCTACCCGGAGATGAGAATGCCGGGTCTCACCATCGCTGAGGACGGCCTCATCTACGGCTGCGGGGGCGATGGCGGCGCGGGGCAACTGTTCACCTATGACCGCGAGTCGCGCGCCTTCCACCTGCTCGGGAACGTGGACGATGGCGAGCAGACTTGCTACCGGACCCACGACCTGGCCCTGGTGGGCGACCGCATCTTCGTGGCCGAGACGGACAACCCTGACCGCTCCGGCTACCTCTGGGAGTGCCAGGTCAACGACTAGAGCTCGTTTCACAACCTCGCGTAGGTCGGGCTTCCAAGCCTGTCCGCCGAAGCCTTGGCGAAGGCGGGCCCGACAACGCCTTCTCAGGGGTTGTCAAACCAGCTTCAGTACTTGCTTGCGCAAGTCCGCGGCATCATGGACTGTGTATGTTAAGTGCCGTTTCGCCGTTTCTCGCCTCTCGCCTCCCAATGGGGGGGCCGAATGGGGAAGGCGTTTTCCCGCGTCAGCGGGAAGACGCAGGGGCCGCATCCGGCCCACGACCGGGCCTCAAGAAAGCAGGTGATGCGTGGTGAGACAGGCCTTTGCCTACAGCCGAGGGCTTGCCCTCGGCGTGGCCATCCTTCTCGGCGGCACGGCGTCGGCCCAGGACCAGGCCCGGCCCGCCGCCCAGCTCGTTCAATGGGACTTCGAGGACGGCGACATCTCCACCTGGCGCCACAAGGATAACGCCGAGATCGCGGTGCTCGACGCAGGCGGCGAGCGCGGCACGGTCCTCGAGTTCCAGACAGACTACGGGGAGTACACCTTCGCCTGGATGACCAACTTCCCCGGCAAGATGGACTTCAGCGACATCGGCGCGGTAGAGTATATGTTGCGCGGCGATGGCTCCGGCGCGAGCGTGCATATGACGCTCGGCGTGCTGCGCGCGGGCGAGAGCAGCATCTACTACCAGATCCGCGCCGAGGCCGTGACGGTGGACTTCACCGGCTGGCGCAAATGCCGGGCGCTCATCACCGGGGTCAGTCTTCCTCCTGACCGGGATGTGCTCGCCGACCTGAGGGATATACGGTTCCTCCAGTTCATGGTCACCAAGGGCGAGAGGACCACCGCGACGAGCCTGGCCTTTGACGACATCACGGCGGTACGCGCTGAGGGCGCTGAGGCCGAGGCCCTCGGCCGGTGGCGGGAGATGGTGGCGAAGCTGAGCGGCCCGACACCCAAAGACGGCAGCAACATCCTGCTCAATGGCGGGTTCGAGTTGAGCCTGGACGGAGAGCAGCCGCAGTTCTGGACGCCCAACGACTGGCGAACCGGGAGCGAGCTGCGCTATGTGACCGAGGGCGGCCGTGCGGGCCCGTGCGCAGTCGAGATAAGCTGTGCCGAGGCGACGCAGCGCGGCGGCTGGCGTATCTCCGTCAGTCCTCAGCCGGGGCCCTATCTCTTCTCAGCCTGGGCGAAGGCCGACACGCCCGAGGCGCCGCCCAGCAACGGGCCTGCGGCCCGGATCATTCTCCTCGGCCGCGAGGGCACCGGGTCGAGCAACGTCTACATCAGAGGCGACCCCGCCGAGACGGGCTGGCAACTGCTTGAAGAGAGCTTCGAGGTCCCGCCCAGCACAAAGAACCTGCAGGTCGAGCTTTTCAACTGGTTCGCGGCCGGCACGGTGCGCTGGGACGACGTGGCCCTTGCCTGGGACGTAGAGGAGGCGGAGCGCAGGGAGCGCGAGCGCCAGCAGAATCTGGCGGACCTCAAGGAGGTCGGACCGATGCTCGAAGGGGCGCGATCTGAGCTGGGGAAGCTGAGCGCGCGCTTGCAGCAGGGCGAGGCGTGGGACACGGAGGCGAAGCTGCTGATCGCGATGCTCGAATGGGCGCTCGCGGACGCGGAGCTGGCCGTCGAGGCGCAGATGGGCACCAACGCACAGGCCACGCTGGAGAGCGCCCTGGACTACATCGAGCGCGCCGACGAGGTTCTTCAGGGAGCGCGCGCTGCGCAGCGCCCACCTGCCGAGGACCCGGAGGCGGATGCCAACCCGTACCTCGCCGCGCTCAACGACCAACTGGACAAGTTCGCGGCGGAACCCACCGTCTACAAGAAGGGCGAGGAGGGCTACTACCAGATAGAGAACGCGTGGAGCTTCCGCGGGCTGGGGGACAACTGCTGCACGATGGCCTGGGGCCTGACCCACCCGCGCAGCAAGCTCTACGCTGACGCTTCGCTCGTCAAGAACCTGTTCGCGACCATGCAGTGTGTGCTCCAGAACCACCGGGATGGGGACTGGAACCCCGGCCGCAAGGCCATCTACGGTTCGGACCCCAACATCCCCCGGTTCACCCTTGGCCCCACCTTCGACGCCTACTATCAGCTCACCACTCGCTTCCCCTGGCTGCTCCTGCCCGCGAAGCAGAAGGAGTGGCTGGACGAAATCCGCGTCTGCGTGGAGCACCAATATGAGGAGTACGGGCTGAAGACCTTTGCCACGGGCGCGGGCGGCGCGGGCAACTACCCCAACCAGGATGTCTACCACATCCTGCACATGGAACTCGCCCACCGCATCTTCGGCGACCAGAAGTACGCCGACCAGGTCAAGCTCTTCCTTGACTTCCTGGAGGCCACCATCTTCCCGATGGGTGGGATGATCTACCACGGCACCCAGAACGAGTGCTTCGGCTATCACAACCTCAACATCGTGATGACCGCCCGCTACCTGGAGTACACCGGCAGCGAGCAGGCCCGGCGCATCATCGAGAAGACCGTGCAGTTCTACCCGCTGATGGTGGAGCCGTCGGGGAGGGTCGAGGGTTACACCGACCCATCCTGGAAGCACTACCAGCAGTCCGTCACGCCCAACGGGCCGGACATCGTGGCCGCCATCACCGGCGACAAGCGCAACAAGCGCTGCGCCAACATCGCCCTTGAGCGCGGTAAGCCGCGCAGCGGGATGCACAGCGTCTTCGCGGCCCCGTGGTGGAAGGAGATGGCCGAGGAGCCGCTGGCCGACGCTTACATCGTCTTTGACGAGAACGTGCAGGCCCCGCGTGCGCGGTTCGGGCCGTTCTCGTTCGCGGCCAACGCCCGCGACTTCGGCCCCGGCCAGATCGGCAAGGACACCTTCATCGGCTGTCTCTTCTCTCCCGTTGACGCCGGCAAGAACGACGAGGCCTCGCTGCTGGTCGCCACCAGCGAGTTCCGCCTCAAGCGCGAGGGGATCCACTGGAAGAACGCGCGCTTCGTCTCCGGCGAGGAGAGGTTCAGCCACGTGATGGCCGACGACTTCTTCTCCATCGCCGTGACCTACCGCCTCACCGTCCCCTCGCACGGCGGGAACAGCCGCACTCTCCCCTGGGAGGGCACGCAGCAGTGGTTCGCCTCACCGAGCCGCCTGGTCGGGCTACTGCACATCACAGCGCTGGAGGACTGCGAGGCGGCGGGCATCTGGGGCCGCCTGCGCTTCGGCCAGACGCTGGAGATGGAGAAGGGGCCGGGCGACTTCTACAAGTACGGCCCCCTGCTCGCGCGCATCCACGCGCACAGCTACGCGAGCATCGTCACCGAACCCTCGGAGGTCTTCTATCTGGACGTGCCGGAGAAGTTCAAGGGCACCGAGATAATCCTGAAGGACGCCCAGAGCACTGCCGAGGGCGCGCCGGAGATGCTGACCTACGCCGCGGGCGCCGACCACTACTTCCTCGCGGAGGTGCTCCCGTACACCTCGGAGCTTGCGGAGGATGTCAGGCCCATCGAGCAGGAGGGCATCCGCGGGCTGACCTTGCGGGAGGGGAACGTACGCTGGACGGTGGTGCACAACCTGACCGAGGAGGCGCACAGCTACGCGGCAGAGGTCCCGGCGGGCGCGCAGTGCACACTCTACACGGGCATTGACGCGGGAGAGGGGAAGTCTGTGCAGACCGAGGGAGACCGCGTGAGGGTGGACATACGCGCGGGCCAGCACATCGTGATCAAGGTGCAACAGCCATGAGCATCCCGACGCCCGCCTGGTGGCGGGGCCTGCCCCCAGCCCCCGCACTCTCTGCAGCGGCCCTGCTACTGCTGGGGGTGTTCGGCCCCCTGGCGCACGCCCAGCTCCCGACCATCACGGTCGAGGCCGAGCACTACTCCGAGGTCACCGGAGGCACCATCCGCGTCCTGGATCGAGCCGACGCGTCCGGCGGCAAGTGCGTGAGCTACTGGGAGGAGCCCGGCGTGGCGGTGCGCGTCGAGTTCGAGGTCGAGCAGGCGGGGGAGTACTGCCTGACGCTCAAGTACGCGTGCGCGTGGGAGGACACGCGGCGGCAGATAGCCGTGGACGGCCAGGTCCCGCCCGGCCTTGACGTTGTGACGTTACTCGGCACCGGTTCCTGGGATGCCTTTGACGTTATGACGTTAGCCGGGCAGGACGGGGGCCGTCTCCGCTTGGACCTCGACGCGGGCAAGCATGCGCTGACCCTGACCAACGTGGACTCGCGAGGATTAGCGTGGGATTACGCGCTCTTGCACGACCCTATGCAGATGCCCGCGGATTTCCCTCTCTCGGAGGCGGAGCTGCGCGCGCTTGCGTCAGAGCTGCCTGCGCCGGCGGCGAGACTGCTTCTCGACGGCCCCGGTCCCGACGACCTCCTGCTTGGTGACGTGGCTGCGGCGTTCACCGATGATGGCGCGCTGGCAGCCTTCCGCATCGGGGACCTGTTTCTGGCGCTGCTCGACCCGGTCGTGGGCAGCGGCGTCCGTGAGGAACGTGAGGTCGGTGCCCTCAAGCTCCGCACCCAGGTGCTGCCACGGGAGATGATCCGGAACGGCCGCTGGGTGCTCATGGTCAGTGAGCGCTCGCTCTACTTGATCGGTGTTGCGCTGAGCGATTACGGCTCTGAGTGCGCTCCCGCTCCGCTGGTGCAGTGGCGGGATGGGCAGCCGTGGGCGATCTCGCCCGCTGCACACCTGGCCGACGCCGCTGAGCGGAACGCCAGGATGTTCGGAGATGCGCTGATCTCGGCCACCTCTCCCCTGACCGCCGCGCTGTCGCCGAGCCACCCTCCGTTCCTCCGACTTACCTGGCAGCCGCTGTGTGCTGGACGGCTCAGAGCCGTCGGCCTGAAGATCGGCCCACGCATAGCCCCGGGCGACAGCACCATCGCCGCCGAGGTCCAGGGCAACGAGATCATCATCCGTTCCTCAAAGGAGATGTACCCCGCGCTCGCGGCGTTCTACGAGATGCCGCAGTTCGAGTGCCGCGTGTCCGCTGACGCAAGCATGACCTTCATAACCCAGGACGAGGAGTTGACGCTGCCCGCCCCCTGAGGGTCCGCCCCAAGGAGAGACCATAATGAGACCGCTCAGAATCGCCGCGACATTTGCTCTGTTGGCTATCGTCACCCTCGCCTGTGC
>CBFDBV010000135.1:0-11039 GCA_965603135.1 uncultured bacterium | reverse complement strand
CTGGGGTTCCTCCCCGATGGTCGCGAGATACCACCCGAGGTCATTGATGAGGAGACTGCCACGACGAACGAGCCGCCGGTGCTCACCGCCAGCCCAGACTACTACGCCTCCACCGGCGTCTTCGGTGACTTCGTGCCCGAAACCGCCGGCCGCACGCCGCTGTATGACGAGGTCTGCGACCGCGTCTACGAGCGCTACATCGCCCATCGCGACTCCACGCACGGCTTCGGCATGCTCAACTACGGCGACCAGTTCGGCGAACGGAAGGTCAACTGGGCCAACGGCGAGTACGACCACCATCACACCGCCGCCCAGGCGTTCGTGCGCTCGGCCGAGGCGAGGTGGCTCCACCTGATGCACGACATGGCCCGCCACGACATTGACGTGGACCTATGCCACTACCACACCAACCCGGCCTACCGCGGGGCGTCGTGGGTCCACTCGATGGGCCACACCGGGAGCTACTTCGACAAGCAGTATCAAGGCGAGTGGGGCATCCCGCGCGGGGGGATGACAGTCACTCACACCTGGTGCGAGGGCACCTGCGAGCACTACATGCTCACCGGCGATCCGACCGCGATCGAGGCCGCCCGCTCCATCGCCGATCACTACGACGGCACTTACCTGAACCACTACGACTTCACCAATGGCCGCGTGCCCGGCTGGCACCTGATCCTGACCATGGCGGTCTACCGCACCACCTATGACCCGTACTACCTGAACGCCGCCCGCGTCATGATGGAGCGCGTGTACGAGCGCCGCACTCCCGGCAGCGGCTGGGCGCGCCAGCTCGTGCCCGGGCACTGCCACTGCGAGCCGCGCTGCCGCGGCGCCTGCTCCTTTATGCAGGGCGTCCTGGGCGTGGGCATGCGCGAATACTACCTGGAGACGGGAGATGAGCGCATACCGGAGGCCGTCGTGGACGGAGCCCGCTATGTCATCGAGCAGATGTGGGTCGAGGACCGGGAGTGCTTCCGCTACACCTCGTGCCCGGAGAGCAGCATCACTCCGAGCCGCTCGGACACGCTCGCCGGCCTGCTGCTCTTCGCCCATGAGTTGAGCGGTGACCCGTTCTTCTCCGACATCGCGCAGCGGAGCATGGCCCTGGGCTTCGAGCACCTGGGCAGCGTCGCCCACCTGCGCTGGACGCCCTACATCGTCCACGCGCTGGACCGCCTGGAGCGCGAGGGCATCGGCCTCGGCGGCGAGCGCGGCGCAAGCCTGCGCCTGAAGAATGATGATGCGCGCCCTTTTGAGGTCAGGCTGTGCGACCGGGACGGGGAGGGAGCGCCGCCCGAGGCCGCGGAGTTGATCGGGCCGGAGGGCGATGCCTACCGCCCGGACGAGCGCGGCCGCATGATAGTGGCCGACGCGCTCCAGGGCGTCTACCGCCTCCGCATCGCCCGTGGCAGCGGCCCGTGGCAGGTGAGCAGCAGCCTGAATCAAGCCGTGCTGTCGCTTCGCGGCGGCGTAGACCTGGGGGTCGGCGAACGCACCGGGGCGCTCTTCCTGAGGCCGACCGCAGCGGACGCGGAGATTGATCTGAGGATGCAGGTCCTCGAGGGCAGAGTCCGGGCGCAATTGCTGAGCCCCTCGGGCGAGGTGCTTGCCACCACTTGGGGCGCCGAGCACTACAGTCGCTGGGTTGGATTGGCCGGCGACGTTGTGTGGCAGGTAGCCGCGCCGGCCCGAGGGGACGGCTTCCACGGGCTCACTCTCAAGGGGCCCGGGCGAGTTCGCCTGCGCTGCGACGGCGTCCGTCCGTGGGCGGCTCTGTCCCCGGGCCGATACTTCAACGCCTCGGCTCCCAGCGTGACGGTGGAGGGCCCGATGATCCTGCTCCCCGGCCAGGGCCGCACGGTCACATTGCGCGCCGAGACCAAGGACCCCGAGGACGACGTGGTCAGCATCCGCTGGGAGCTGCCTGAGGGGCGGACGGCCGAGGGCGCGGAGCTTACCTACCAGGCGACCGGCGAGAATCGCTTTCAGATCACCGCCATCGCCACCGACGCGGAGGGCAACGAGGGCGCGACCACGGTTGAGATCGCCGTGCCGCCCGCAGAGCTGGCCGATGTTGAGGGGCTGATCATCGTCCAGGCGGAGGACTTCGCGGCCCAGGGCGGCGGCGAGGTGAATGTCTTGGACCGCATCGGCGATGTCGGCAAGATGATCACGATGTGGCACGCGAACCTGGGGCACTGGCTGGAGTGGGAGTTCGAGGTGCCGGCGGAGGGGGAGTACGTGATGTATGCGCGCTACGCCAGCGGCGGGGAGGATCCGCGCCGCAGCCTGACTATTGACGGCGCGTCCCCGGGGCCCACGTACGAGAACATCGCCTTTGAGCCGACTGGGGGGTACTGCACGCAACAGGACAACTGGGCGCTGAGCAAGCTCGGGCCGCCCGTGCACCTGGCTGGGGGCAAGCGTACGGTGCGTATGACCAACCTCGGGGACGGCCTGGCGATGGACTACCTGGTCATCACAAAGTCCCGGCCTTGAGCGGGGTCTGAGACGCAAGGAGCTCGTGAGCGAGCACACGCCTGCGCGGTCCTCGGGATGCGTAAGAGGGGCAAGGACGATGGAGGGTCTACGGTCAGTGCTGTCGCTTGCGGCATTCGTCAGCGCGTTCGTGTTCGGGCTGGCGGCAACATGTCAAGCGCGGCTTGTCAACGCCGAGAGGGTGATACTCATGGCAGCGGCTCAGCAGCAACAGGCCGACGCAGTACGGGTTTGGGTTGCTGACGCACTGGACAACGTTCTGCGCGATGCTCAGCCGCCCGCTCAGCCCGCAGCCGAGGTAGTACTGGAGGCAGCGCGGGGCGAGTATGAGAGCGGGCCAGTGGTGGTGCGAGGTGACCAGCCCCTCGGCCAGCTCCGCGCCGCCATGGAGGGACTGAGAGGGCCGAACGGAGCGGAAATCCCTGCCTCCCGATGCCGCTGTCGTTTCGTGGGCTACGTCAAGGTTGAGAAGAACACTGGTGGCACTCCGCCCGACGAGTTGGTCGCGGAAGCCCCCGGCGAGTTCCCCGACCCGCTACTGGAAGACGAGGCGATGGATGTACCGGCGCAGACTGCCCAACCCGTCTGGCTGACCGTCTACGTCTCGCCCGACACACCTCCGGGCGAGTACGAAGGCGCCGTGCAACTGTCGTGGGCAGGAGGCGAGCAATCGGTGCCCGTGCGCCTGACTGTCTGGCCCTTCACTGTGCCTCAGGAGCGGCACCTGTACTTCACGAACTGGGTATCTGCGAGTGCCCTCTGCAAGCGCTACGGCGTCGAAGCCTATTCCGACGACTTCTGGTCGGTCTTCGAGAAGTACGTGGCGAACGCGGGGGCCCATCGCCAGAACATTATGTGGGTCTCGCCGCAGACGATAGGGTGCTACCGCGAGGCCGATGGCAAGATCTCCCTCGACTTCTCCATCTTCGACCGCTGGATAGAGACCTGTGAGAAGCACGGCGTGGCCGACCTCATCGAGATATCCCCGCTCGGCGGGTTCAAGTCGGGCTGGGGTGGCAAGGAGATAGCCCTGCGGCAGGTGCCCGTGACGGATCGCCGGACGGGCAAGACGGAGAACCGACCGGCCGAGGACGTGCTGCCGGAGCTGCTGCCCGCGCTTCAGGATCACCTGCGCGAGCGCGGGTGGCTGGAAAGAGCCGTGCTGCACATCGCCGACGAGCCGTCCATCAACAATCTCCGCTCGTGGCGTGAGAAGTCCGCCTGGGTACATTCTCTCGCGCCCGAGATCCGGCGCATGGACGCCATCGAGGCTCCTGACTTCGGCGATTCTCTGGAGATCTGGGTCCCCAAGCTATCGCACTACCGCAACTGGCGGGCATCCTATGAGCGTGCCCGCCAGCGCGGCGCTGAGCTGTGGTTCTACACCTGCTGCCATCCGATGGGCCGCTATCCCAACCGCTACGTTGACTACCCCCTCATCAAGACCCGCATCCTGCATTGGCTCAACTGGCGCTATGAGCTGACGGGCTACCTGCACTGGGGCCTGCTGGCGTGGACCGATGACCCCTTCGCGTCGGCAACACGCGGGGGTCTGCCGCCCGGGGACGCGTGGATCGTCTACCCCGGGCCTGAGGGGCCGATGGACTCAATCCGCTGGGAGGCCCTCCGCGACGGCATCGAGGACTACGAATACCTGTGGCTGCTTACCTCCGCCGCCGAGAAGGTGAAAACCGAACTGGGACGGACCGCCACGGACTTCAACCCGCGCCGGCTCGCCGATGAGCTTTGCCACCAGGCGGCGCCAACGATCCTGGACTACGTGCGCCGGCCTGACAAGCTCCGAGACACTCGCCGGCGCATCGCCCGGGAGATCATCGCCCTGACTTCCTCACCACGGCTGCTCGTCTGGACGGAGCCGCCGGCCAGCCATCCCCTGGCTGCCGGTCCCGCCGTCGCTGTCCTTTACGTCGCGACAGAGGCGGGGGCCGAAGTTACCGTCAACGGTGGCGAAGCGGAGCTTGACGAGTCCGGCTTCCATGCCCGGAACCTCTCACTGAGCCCCGGCGAACACGAGATCACCGTCACCGCCGCTCGCGGGGACCAGGCCAACACGGTGATCAGAACTCTGAACGTCATCAGTTGACCGGCGCGTGCGCTGTACGCCGGCGAGGTTCGTATTGCCTCGGCGAGCATCCCGCAGGCTGCGCAGTTGCCACGAGTGGCTTCGAGGTGCTCGTGACGAAGAACGCGGCACAATGCCAAGCAGTATTCTGCCAATGAAGGGGCGCACCCACGATGCGAAGCCTCGGCGTCATCTGTTGCCTGTTTCTAACGGCGGCCTCGGTGCACGCCGCGGAGTACTTCTTCGACAGCGCCACGGGCTTGGACGAGAACGTAGGGACCAGCGAGGCCGCTGCTTTCCGCTCCCTGGAGAAGCTCGCGAAACTCGCGTTGGAACCGGGCGACGTGGTTCACCTGAAGCGGTGCTGCACCTTCCGCGGGCGCCTGCGCTCCCAGGGCAACGGCACTGAGGATAAGCCGATCCGTTTGACCGCCTACGGCGAGGGCCCTAAGCCGGAGATCCTGGGCTCAATAGTGCTCGAGGGCTGGCAGCGGTACGAGGGAGAGATCCACAAGGTCGCGATGACCCCTGAGCAGTTCATCGGGCACAAGCGCGTCTTCGGCGTCTTCGAGTACGAGGAGGGCGTGCCGGTGCGGCTCGTTCGCGATCGGGAGGCCATCCCCACCGAGCGGGGCCACTTCTTCTTCGACGAGGAGAGCCTCACGCTCTACGTCATCACCGCCGACGGCAGCGCGCCCTCCGAGCATCGGCTCGAGGTCGCGGTCATCGAGCAGCTCGTGGACCTCAAGGAGCGCTCCTGGATCGAGATTGACGGGCTGGCCTTCCTGTTCGGCAACTGCCGGCACCTGGGCGTGCGCGAGTCGCACGACATCACCATCCGGGACTGCGCCTCGCTGTTCGTGGGCCACTACGGCAACCCGAACGTCATGTTCACGCGCAACACCACGCGGGCCCGGCTGCTCGACTGCTTCCTCTATGAGAACATCAACGGCGGCGTCTTCATCAGCAGTGGCGCGAGCGAGTGCGTGGTATTCGGCTGCACGATCGTCAAGTGCGCCAGCAATGACGGGGTGACGCTGCACTCCGGAGGGCGGGACGAGCACGGGGTGCGCCAGGGCATCACGGGCGACCACTGCATCGTCGAGAACAACCTCATCGGCCTCTGCCCCGAGGAGTCCATTGACATCACCTCCGGGGACCACCACATCATCCGCGGGAACATCTGCTACGGGAACGGCAACCCGGGCATCATCGTGGGCCACGACTCCGACCACATCCTGATAGAGAACAACATCTGCTTCGGCAACCGGCGCAGCGGCATCCAGGTCCAGGGCAAAGCGGAGGAGGGCGCGCGGGGATACAACCGTGTCATTCGGAACCTCGTCTACGACAACGGCTACCCTGGCCTGGAGATTGCGATGAATAACACCGAGGTCCTCAACAACACCGTCGTCAACAGCCGCGAGCGCGTCGCCATCAGAATCAATCCGGCCTCCGAGGGCTCGGTGCTGCGAAACAACCTCATCCTGACCCTCGATCTCACGATTCCGCACCCGAGCCTGCACTTCATCAGGTGCACGCCCGCTGGCCTCGGCGCGAAGCTCAGTCACAACCTGTTCTTCCACGCGGGCGACGTGCGCAAGCCCGAGGTGTTCTTCCCCGTCGGCTCGCTGATACGCACAGACGACGGGGCCTTCACGCTAGAGAGCTTCCTGGCGAAGTACGGCACGGGCGAGGCGAGCTTCGTGGCGGAGCCTGGCTTCCGCGACACCGATGACGGCTACTACTTGCTGTCGCCCGACAGCCCGGCGGTGGACGCTGGCACCGATGTCGGGCTGCCCTTCATGGGCAAGACGCCGGACCTGGGATGGAAGGAACTGGGCAGCGAGGACACGGCTCCGAAGTACCCGCCGTTCCTGATTGACGGCGAGGATGACGAGGCCAAGATACTGTACCTGTGGGGAAAGAGCGACACGCTGCCGCCCGGCAACTGACCCCAGGCTCCCCGACAAGCCGCGCGGAGCGCGCGGCAGCATCAGAGAATGGAAGGCAAGAATGAGCGGCGCTATTGCGCGATGGAAACAGAGCCTGCTCGACAGTGCTGCGAGGAAACCGTCCGGATGGTTCGGGCGCTTCGTCTATGGACGCCTGGCAGGCGTTGACAAGATGGGCCAGATGGCGCTCGAGCGGTTGGAGTTGAGGGCGGATGATGTCCACCTGGAGCTGGCCCAGGGCGGCGGGGCTCTGCTGAGCCGGGCGCTGGAGACCGTGGGGCGAGCGGCGGCGATTGACCACAGTGCGGACATGGTCGAGTTGGCAAAGCAACGCAATCGCGAGGCCGTGGCAGAAGGGCGCGTCGAGATCGTTCAGGCGGATGCGGCAACGCTGCCGTGGCCTGAGGACTCCTTCACTTGTGGTGCCTGTACTGCATCGTTCCTGTTCTTCGAGGATCCGGTGAGGGTGCTGCGGGAGGTGCACCGGGTTCTTGAGCCTGGCGGCCGTTTCGTGATAGTGACGCCGGCCCAGCAGGCAAAAAGGCTGATCAGGACGGTGTTCGCTCCGTGGGCGAGTTCGATGCGGCTTTACACCGAGACCGAGATGGAGGCGATGCTGGCGGAGGCTGGCTTCGTCTCGGTTGAGGTCAAGGTGATGCGCAAGCGCCTGTTCTGCTACGCGGAAGCTGACAGGAATTCGCGTTGATGCAGAGCGACTGCTGATGCGGCCCCGTTCTGCTGGAACCGGCGGGCCATGAGTCGCTGGCGCGGCTGCGGGTGAACCCAGGCGCGCTATTGAGGCTCGATGAGCGCCAGCCAGGTCTGATCGGGCGTCGGCGAGGTGAGCTTCAGAGCGCCAGCACACTCGACTGCGTCGTCCCTCACGAAGTCGGCCGCGTTCACATCGAACCAGCGCACGCGCATCCGCCGCGGCACCTCGTCACCCACGCGCAGCGAGACCTCCCCGCCAGCAGGGAAGTAGAGAGCGAAAACCTCCGGCGGCGCGGCCAGGCAGTAGGCCTCATTGTCCTCGCGCTCGGTGAGCAAGTCGGGCCGCGGCCCGCAGGCGTAAAGATCGAAGGCATCGGTGAAGGTGCGGGCGGCGCGGATGGCGCGCTGAGCAAGGTCATTGAGGCCCAGCCCGGAGTCGGGTCGGTGGAAGCGCGCGCTCGCGCAGCCGGCGAAGATGTTGCGCCAGAAGCGCTCGATGTTCTCGCGCTCGTCGAGCCCGCCCCGGGAGCTGCCGACGCGCCCGTAGATCTTGACGTTGTTCATTGGCCGTGGGCCAGCCGACTGACAGAGCAAGTTGTCGCGGAACCAGATCGGGTGGTCGTAGTGGGTCTGCCCGACCTGCCAGTTGTTCTGCGAGACGTCGCAGAAGCTGAAGAGGTCGGGGTTGGCCCAGGTAGTCACGTGCTCCTCGTCGCGCAGGTCCCACGGGTTCCACATCTCGGTCAGGTTGGCCTCAACGCCGCGCTGAGCCAGCTCCTCGCGAATGAACGCGCCCCAGTAGAGGGCCCACTCCGCCGGCGCATGGGTCTCGTTGTCGAGGCAGTAGAGAACGTTGCCGAAAGGCAGCGTGACATCCAGGACCTTGCGGACGAAGGCCTGCTGGTATCCGAGCAGGACCTGGTCATTGTTGAGCTTCGGGACCGAGTGAAAGAAGGGCTGAGGCTTGCTGGCGGGATGGTGGGGCCACTCGGTCTTCAGCTTCGTGTTCTGGGTCGTGTAGTTGACGTTGTTCGCCGGGTTCCAGGGGTTGGTCAGCCAGAGGTCGCGGTAGTGGTCGAAGGTCGCCCAGATCTCGATCTGCATGATGATCCCGCGCTGGTTGGCCTCGCGACAGCAGGTCTCCAGGCGGCCCCAGAACTCCTCGCTGAACTGCGTCAGGTCGTACTTATCGCCGGCCTTGGCGAACGGGGGGACGTTGTGCTCGTCGCGCCAGGAGAGCGTGCCTCGGATGTAGTTGCCGCCGCAGGCCGCGAGCTTGTCGAGGTTGTCCGCCATCAGCTCGGGGTCATTGAAGAGGTTGTCCTCGTCGGAGCCGCCGAGCAGAAGCACCGTCTCACCGCGGTAGCTCCAGTACCACGGCGTGCGCTCCGAGACGTGAACGCGATCCGCAGCCATCGCCGTCCCTCCGATCAGCAGGCAGGCCAACAGCGCGAGCGCGAGATGGCTCAGCGCCAAGGCCCTACCGTGCCTGTTCATCATCGGCAACTCTGCTCTGATGCCGCCCTGCAGATACGATGCTTGCTGGCAGCTTCGAGACCGCCGGGGGCTGCACCTGCCGAACGTGCACGTTTCGTCAGCGTGCAGGCGTTACGCCGGGCGGTGGTGAATACTCGCCCGATTTCGCGGGCGAGCCCGAGAGCGTCGTCGGAGAGGTGAGCTTCGATGCCAACAGCCGAGTACTCAAGCACCGAACGAGGCCTGGTCGTGCGGCGTGATGACGTCGTCCTGCGAGTTGACTTCCTCACCCCCGGGATCGTACGCGTGCGCAAGCACGCTGGTGCCGAGCCGCCTGCATCTCCGCTGATTCGCTACGGCTTCTTCAAGGACGAGTGGCCGGAGGTGGGGTTTGAGGTGGCGCGCAGTGGCGAGGGTATAACCGCGACGAGCGATCTGCTGGCGGTCAGGTTCGATGAGGATGAGAGGCTGATGATCGCGGACGCGGAGGGCGAGGAGCTGCTGCGCGAGGCCGAGCCGTCGCTGCCCGGCCCGCAGCCGGGCTTCCGCGTGCGCTTTGCCCTGGCGCCGGAGGCGAGATTCGTGGGGCTGGGCGATCAGACGCGCGAGCGCATTGACCAGCGCGGCACCAAGGGCGACCTGTGGATCTGCAACGTCACCAGCTACGTCCCCATCCCGCTGGTCATCTCAACGGAGGGCTTCGGCCTGCTCTTCAACACCACGCGGCGGCTGTTCTTCGACCTGGGCGCCAGTTCGGACGAGTGGTTCGGCTTCGAGGCGGAGCAGGAGTGCCTGGACTATTACGTGATCTACGGGCCGACGCCCGCCGAGGTGATCGGGCGTTACACCGAGCTGACGGGCCGGCCCATGCTGCCACCGCGCTGGGCGATGGGTCTGTGGTTCATCTCCCGCACCCAGGCGGACGCGCGGGAGTTCATGGACGATTGCCTGAGCTTCCGCCGCGAGGGGATTCCCTGCGACGCCATCAGCCTGGAGCCGGGGTGGATGAGCCGGAACTACGACTTCTCGGTGGACAAGGAGTGGCACCCGGAGCGCTTCCCCATCCCGTCCTATGACCGCGTTCGGTACACCTTCTTCGCCGCCGCCCAGCGGATGGGCTTCAAGCCGGGGCTGTGGCTGTGCTGC
This sequence comes from uncultured bacterium, assembly GCA_965603135.1. Classification (GTDB taxonomy): domain Bacteria; phylum Armatimonadota; class Zipacnadia; order Zipacnadales; family UBA5352; genus CBFDBV01. The sequence goes on along the minus strand of CBFDBV010000135.1, from coordinate 1,169 downwards.
GACTATGACCTGTCATACGAGGAGGAGCGGCGGCTGGCAGCCGCGGGCGAGTCCGGTGAAGAGCAGAGCGAAGCCGCGCAGGCGAAAGCCGCATTCGCCGAGGGCCATGAGGTGGATGAGCACCTGATTCACGCCAGGCGGATGGACCCGTGGACCCGCCCCGAGGAGCCGTGGTTCGAGCACCTCAAGAAGTTCGTGGATGAGGGGGCCCACTGGTTCAAGCAGGACGGCTCCAACCAGGTCCTCGACCACCCCGACCGACTCTGGGGCAACGGGATGCTCGACGCGGAGATGCACAACCTCTACCCGCTGCTGTACTCCAGGCAGATGTACCTGGGCTTCCGCGAGCATACGGGCCGGCGCACCTTCCCCTTCACGCCAGCGGGTTGGGCGGGCCTCCAGCGCTGGACCGGCACCTGGACCGGGGACACCGGCGGCGGGGAGGGGCCGCTGGTGGCGTGCCTGAACCTGAGCCTGTCCGGGCACGGCCTGAGCACCTGCGACATGGAGATCGCCAGCGCCGAGGGGATTCACTTCGGCTTCCTGTTGGCCTGGGCGCAGCTTGACTCGTGGAACTACTGGCGCCACCCGTGGTACCAGGGCGAGCGGCTCCAGGCGATCTTCACCGAGTACGCGCGGCTGCGCTACCGACTGCTGCCCTACCTGTACTCGTGCGCGTGGGAGGCGCACGCCACGGGCGTGCCGATGCTGCGCGCCATGCCCCTGGCCTACCCCGACGATGCAGAGGCCTACGATTGCCTGCGTCAGTACCTGCTGGGGCCGGCGTTGCTGGTGGGCGCGTTCACCGAGGAAGTGTACCTGCCCGAGGGCGAGTGGTACAACTTCTGGACCGGCGAACGCGTCACGGGCGGAGGCTGGGTGGAGCCGACGGTGCCGGAGAATCGTGGCGGGCCCCTGCTGGCGCCGGCCGGGGCGATCGTACCGATGGGCCCGGAGATGGACTACGTCGGCCAGCGCCCTGACGATGAGCTGACCGTTCACGTCTTCGCTGGCGCGCCGGGCAGCTTCCTGCTCTACGAGGACGATGGCACGAGCTTCGAGTTCGAGGACGGCGCCTGCCGGACGCAGGAGATCACCCAGGAGCCGACCGACGACGGCCTGCGGGTGGTGGTGGGCGAGGCGCAGGGCGCGTTCGAGGGCGCGGTGCA
>CBFDBV010000134.1:0-11068 GCA_965603135.1 uncultured bacterium | reverse complement strand
GAACGACTCCGTCATGGGCGCGCGCTACGGCACGCGCCACGCCGAGGAGAACTACTTCTGGTTCCCCACCAAGCGCAACCTGGGCCTGATGAGCTTCGCGTACGGGGGCAAGGCACACGAGACCGGCGGCGAGTACTCGCTCTTCCGCCGCCCCCCTGATCTGAGCTTCGGCGGCGTCGAGCCGCTGGACCTGTCAGTGCGCAGCCAGGTGCGGCCGGGCCTGGGCTGGGCGATACTGCGGCACGGCGACAAGCCTGACAGCACCATGCTGGTCTGCGACTTCGGCCCCAGCCGCGGGCACTCGCACCCCGACAAGCTCAACTACCTCTTCTACGCCTACGGACGCGAAATCGTGCAGGACCAGGGCTATCTCGGCGCGCGGCACCATTACACCCGCTGGAATCAGTCCACCGCCGCTCACAACGAAGTGTTGGTGGACGGCGACGCGCAGCTCAGAACCAGCGGCGAGTTGCTCTCGTTCGTCACCGGCGACTTTGCGCAGAGCGTGCGTGCCAAGGCGCCCGCGGTCTACCCGGACAAGGTGGACCGCTACGAGCGAACGCTGATGATGATTACGCCGGACGATGGGCCGCCCTACGTGGTGGATGTCTTCCGCGTCAGCGGCGGCGAGCGCCACGTGATGGCCTTCCACGCTGACGGTGAGGACTTCGAAGCGCCGCTCGCCTTCAGTCCCTACGAGGGCGAGGTCATTACGGAGAAGGCGGGCGCCAAGTGGCTGGAGGGCCTCGAACGTGCCGAACCGACCGACAACTTCGCCATCACCTGGGACGCTCGCCCACCGGAGCACCCGGACCTGCGCCTCACCGTCCTGGAGGCCGACTTGACTGACGCGTATCACTGCACCGCGCCCGGCCTGCGCGACCGCAAGGACCCCTGGGGCGAGCGCACGCTGCACCTCCTCTTCCGCGAACAGCCAGGCCCGGAGAGCACCTTTGTCTCCGTCGCGGAGGCGGTCAGGGGGACTCCGCGGCTGAGGGGCATCGAGCGCGTGACATGCTCGAACGAGTCGGTGGTGGGCGTGCGCATCGAGCGGGAAGGGTGCACCGATTACGTGTTCATAGGCGACGAGGCATCTGCGCAGGAGGTGGTTCAGTGCGCGGAGCCGACCGGGCTCGATTTCCGCGGACGCCAGGCGGTGGTGTCCGTTGACGAGCATGGCCCGCGCTTCCTCCAGCTTATCGAGGGGACCAGCCTCGAACTCGGCCAGATCTCTCTGAGCTGTCCGGGGCCGATGCACGGTGACATCGTCGCCTACGATGACGACGAGGACACCATCACCACCCCCGCGAAGCTACCGAAGGGCAAGGCCCTGCGCGGGCAGCAACTGCTCGTCGCGGGCCGCGTGGACGGCGCTTACGAGATTGACCGCGTGGAGCCCTGCCAGGACGGCTCCATCGTTCACCTGGCCGATGAGCCAATTATGCGCGTGGCTGAGGGCGGGGCTGTGGCGAGGGGAGCGACTGCCAGGCAGACGCAGGGCGATGCCTTCACGATCCCCAGCGTCATCGAGTTGCGACGCCTCGACAGCGGCAGCTACGCGGTGCGCGCCAACTGCGAGATGCTCGCCTCCCTGCCGCGCCCGGACGGCTTCTCGTCGCGGGTTATGCTCCGCACCGCGCGGCGGTGGCAGGAGATCCCCCACGAGCGTGCCAACTCCACTGTCACCATGCGCCTCGACCCGGCGCAGCTAGGCGGCAGCTCGGCGGTGCTGCTCTTCGACACCGGCGGCGTCAACCTCAGCGACTTCCAGCCGCCGACGGTCGAGCGAGTGCGCGTCGGCCCCAGGACCTTCGCCGGCGCCCCGGTGGTGGACCTCGGCTACCTCGCCCACCCACGTACGATCCTGGTGGAGCTGCGGGACGCGCTCAACGACATCTCCGAGTGCGCCTTTGAGGCCAGCCTCGCGAGCGAAGACGGCTCGCCCGCGCGCCTCGATGCGCGGCTGCGGCTCGACCCCAACGATGCGCGCCGCGCTTCTGCCGTCCTCACCCTGCGCGACCTCGCCGAGGGCAAGTACGAAGTCCGCCTCCGCTACTACGACCGGGCGGCGAACCGCAGTCAGGTGAGGGTGTCGTTCAACACACGGGGCCTCGTGTCCCCGGCCACCGAGCTTGCGATCCTCGACGACTCGGGCAAACTCAGCAAGCCGCTCGGCGGGCTCGGCACGCAGTTCTATCGCTCGCAGGAGGTCGGCGATTTCGTCACCTACGCCCTGCCGGTCGCCGACGAGGGGGACTACGAGGTCACCATCGTCGCGACAACGTTCTACTCATACGGGACTTACCGGGTGAGCATTGACAGGGATGACCTCGGGGATCAGTTGGACGCCTACGCATCCGCGCTGGGCGTGGCGTCCCTCAAGGCCCGCCTCGGGACCGTGCATCTGCGGCCCGGCGTTCATCGGCTGCGGCTGACCGTTGTCGGGAAGAACGCGGAGTCAGAGGACTACTTCATCGGCTGGCACAGCGTCGTCCTCAAGCCGGTCGGCACGCAATAAGGCAACGCAGGCGCCCGCACTGCACGCACGCCGCCACGCTCTGACGGACGAGAAGGGCGCCCTTCGCCGATTGCCTATTGCCCCTTGTCCATTGCCTGTCGTGAGCTGAAGGGGCCGGGGATCTTGCGGATCATCTCCCTGGCCTCGGCCACACGCACCAGCGTTTCGCCCTCGCGCTTCTTCAGCACGATGTGCACGCTGTAACGGCCCTCAGGCAGGCCGCCGATATTGAGGCGCGCAGAGACCAGCGTCGCCTCAATAGGCTCGATCTCCTGGCGCGCCACGAGCATCATCTCCGGCTCGGTGAAGATCGCGACCACAAGCTGCCCGCGCCGCTGAAGCTCCTCGGACAGGCGGAACCTGGCCTGGAGGCCCGCGCAATCCTCCTCCAGGAAGAACAGGCGGGGGCGCACCCTCGTTACCATCGGGGGTGGCACCCTCTGCGCAAACTCGTGCTCCGCGAGCACCTGCCCAGCCCCGTCCAGGACCGCCAGCCGAAGCTCCACGGGCACGTCGTATCGGGTGATGTCGTAGGGCAGCCTGGCCTTCAGTCGCTGGCCCGGCTCCAGGGCGAACACGCGGCTCTCCCGCTCGAGGCGAACGCCCTCGCCCTGCCACCAGCACAGGCGGAGCTTGATGCTGCGCGCGGCGGCCTCCTCGTTCACCAGCTCCACGGTCAACTCATTGCGCCCCAGCAGTCCATTCCCCAGCTTGAAGGACGCGATGTACAGGGTGGACATCGTCGCCAGCCCGAAGCGCTCCGGCTGGGAGAAGCCGCCGCCGGTGGGCGACCAGCACGACAGCTCCAGGCCGCCGGAGGCGCGCCGCTCACGGCACAGGTTCAGACCGAAGGTCGTCCCGGTGAGGCCCAGCTCAGCCACCGGCACGGACAGCTCGGCATACCAGGCACCCTCGCCGACGCGCGCGGCTCGCTGCACGACGGGGGCCCAGTCACCAACCCCATGGCTCACGGTGCCGACGGTTCCCAGCGAGTTGATGACCACCTGGCGGAAGGTCGCCTGATCCAGGTTGCCGTCGAAGAACATCTCCACGCAGTCATCGGTCCACACAGAGCCGCCGTCCTCGGTCACTCGCGCCACGACGCCCTCGGTCGTAGGCTCCTGGCACTCGAAGCCGAGATAGAGCCGCTCCTCGAAGATACCCAGGAGAGCCCGGGTCTGCACCGGAGCTTCACCGTCGCCGGTGGAGCGCATCCAGGGAGCGGTCGTCGCCGCCCCCCGCCATGCGGGATCACCGAGGTGCCCGTCAAGCTTTGGGGCCGCCGGCAAGCGCGGGATGGACACCTGCACCCGACCGCCCAACGAAGGGCCCTCGGCGACGCCGTCGAGGTCCTGCCAGCGCACGCCCGACAGCAGCGGCCCGCCGCCGTTGCCGCCCTTGCCCACCTCGCCCGCGGCGTCCGGGGCCTGCGCTATCTCCCCTATCGCGCGCTTCAGTCTGATGATCTGCTCCACCACTTGCCATCGCGCCTTGTCATAGTCCTCGAACTCCCAGCCGTTGGGCACCTGCATCTGCCCCGAGATGCGCCGCACGCCGTCCTGCTCGGTCGTGACCTCCTCCCACCGCGCGGTGTGCCGAATCCGCGGCTTGTAGTCAATGCTGTCAACCAGGTCGGCCAGCACCCGGGCCGCGGCCTCGGCCTGCTCTCTCTTCCCCGCCTCGCGTGCACGCACGATGGCCTTAGCCAGCAGATCGCAGTACTTGAAGTCATCGGTGCCCTCGCGGAAGCCCTCCCAGCCGGTTGCGGGCCCGCCGACCTCGTCATCTGTCTCGGGGTAGACATGAAGGAAGTCGCCGTGCTGGGCGTCCTGGTCGTTGTAGGGATCACCCTTCCATCCGTGATACTGCCAGTTGTAGATGCCCCGCGTTCCTGAGGCGAACAGATAGAAGCCGGCGGCGTATCTGCCCATCTCCGGCCGGTAGCACTCGACATCGTTGTTGTAGCAGGTGACGATGTGACCGTCGCCGATGGCCTGCGCCACGCGCTCCGGCTCTCCCACGCCGCCGTTGTAGTTCCACACGTCCGCGTATGGGCCGGCGATCTCCTCGAAGAACTCATCAGCCGGGCCATCCTGCTCGGTGAGCATCTCCGGGATCTCTTTGAGCAGCTTGAGCAGCCGTACCGTGCGGTCCTTCTTCGCCTGATCTCCCCAGCCGGGCTCGTCCACAGGCTGGACGATGACCTCGGGCCAGCCGCGGCGGACCGCTTCAGCCTTCATCACCATCCACGCGGCCTGGTAGAGCCGCGCGAACTCGTCGCTGTTCAGCGCATAGTCCCCCCCGAGCAGCGACTGAGGTGTGTCGGCGAGCTGAATGATCGGCGCCGGAAAGCCAAGCTGCACGAAGGCGTCCATGAACCACGCGTAGCGCTCCGCCTCGTCGTAGGCCACCTCCACGCCATCATCGGTTATCTCGAACGCCTCCAGGCTGGGGCCGAAGCAGAGTCCGACCGAGGTCATGCCGTGGTCGCGCATGTCCGCAAGCTCCGCGAGCATGACCTGCTTGTAGGCGGGGGCCTCTCGATCCATGCGCGGCCCGGTGTAGTACTCGCCCCAGAGGATGCCATTCGGGTCGCTGAGCGTGAAGGGCACGACCCGGAGGGCCAGCGGCAGCTCGGATGACTGTCCCCCCTGGGCGTTGACCGAGACCGTCGCCTCGTAGATGCCCGGCGTCGCGTCCTCGGGCACGCGGATGTCCAGCCAGAACCTCTTGCTCTCGCCCGCGGGCACCTCGGCGCTCTCGCGGCGCTCCAGCAGCACGGGCATATCCTCGACGTAGTACTCAGACGGGTAGGTCAGCCGCTTGTGCAGGCACCGGACCGGGTAGACCGTGACCGCCTCCGCCGGGATCAGCCCTCCCTCCGGCGACTTGAGTCCGGAGACGCTCACGCGCACGTCGCCCAGGTCGCGCAGGGCGTGAACGCTGACGGTCACCGGCTCGTGCTCGCCGGGCGTGGCAAACACGCGCAGGTCGAACTCAGTCTCCTCGGGCCGCGGCAGGCTGGTCGGGAAGACAAGGTCCAGGTAGTGACGATGGAACAGAACGTAGCCCCGAGCCTCGTCGGCCTCGATGGGCTGCACCGGCGCAGCCATCTCCAGGTAGCGCATCGGCTTGAAGCGCTGGGAGGCCTCGGCATAGCGGAAGTTGTCGAAGTAGAGCACATAGTCCCGGCGCGGCATGCGTATGTAGGGATAGACCTTTGTGATGTTGGTCAGGTCGAGGTCATTCTTCAGGCCGCTCGTCCAGATCTCGACGGTGGTGTGAGCCTGCGCCGCCAGCCCGGCGCCGTCGAAGAGCTTCTGACCGTGCCCGTCGTCTATTCGGTAGGATAGCGAGACACGATCCTCCTGTGGGTTGAAGACGTCGAAGGCAAGCACCTTATCTCTTAGAAGGTTGGGGTTCGCGGGAAGGTAGCTTATCCCGGGCCAGGTGTCCTTCTCCGAGCCAGCGAACTGCACGCGCAGGCTCCACTTCCCCTCGGTGGCGTGCTCCTGCACACGCTCCATCACCACCTGGCCCGGCTTGAACTGCGCGAGGCTCTCCTCGGTTTCAAAGGAGGAGATCAGCTCGCCCGCCATCGCGCCGGCGGAGAGCGCCGCTGCGCATCCCATCGTAAGCACAAGCCGCCATGAGCAGTTCATCACCCTTGCACCTCCGGTCCATGAGGGTACGAGACCGTTGCTGCTGCTTCCGGTAGTGGTTTCCCGCAAGCCCCCACGATTCCTGCCCTCTGCGCCCCTTCGGCGCGCCTCGTCCCGGCGCCCTGGACAGGCCTCGCATCAGCCAGGCCCTCAGAATCGACAGGCGCGCTCGCGAAAGAGCGCGCCGTCGGTTGCTTCGGAGGACAAGTTGCCCCCTACAAGCCATCCGTCGGAGGGAATCCTACCGCCCGGTCTTCGCCGCCTCGAGCCGTCGCCGCAGGTCCTCGACAGCCTGCTCGAGCTGCTTGATGCGCTCGATGAGGTCGGGCAGCTTGCGCGTCTGCGCGAGCAGTCGCAGTTGTTCGCCGTGGGGCCGCGCCGGATAGCCGGAGTAGACGCCCGGCTCGTCCAGGTCGCCGAACACGCCCGCCCGCGCGCCGATGGTGATGTTGTCACCGATCTCGACGTGATCGTTGACCCCTGCCTGCCCGCCCATCATCACGTTGTTGCCGATCTTGCTGCTGCCCGCGATGCCAACCTGCCCACACAGGAGGCAGTTCTTCCCGATCACCACGTTGTGAGCCACGTGCACCTGGTCATCAATCTTGGTCCCCGCGCCGATGCGGGTGGCGCCAACCGTGGCCCGGTCCATCGTCGAGTTGGCCCCGAACTCCACATCGTCGTCAATGATCGCGGTGCCTATCTGCGGGATCTTGCGATGGCCCTCGGAGGTCTGCAGGAAGCCGAAGCCGTCGGCGCCCACCGCGGCTCCGGCGTGAATGATGACACGGGCGCCGATCTTCACGCGCGCCCCGATGAACACCTGGGGATGGACCTGGCAACTCTCACCGATGCTGGCCTCGGGGCCGATGTAGACGAGCGGGTGGATGATGGTGTTCTCGCCCAGGAGCACGTCATCCCCGACGTAGCAGTGGGCTCCGATGCTGACGCCCTCGCCGATGCCGACGTTGCTGCCCAGCACGGCGGACGGGTGAATCCCGGGCTCCGGCCGGCGGTCGGGTGTGAACAGCTCGAGTATCTTGGAGAAAGCCAGCCGAGGGTCCTCAGTGATGATGAACGGCCTATCCTCGATCTCGACCTCAGGCGGCACGATAATCGCCGACGCCTTGCAGGCCTCGCAGAGGTCCATCACCTTTGCGCCGTCCACGTAGGCGATCTGGCCCGGCCCGGCCTCGCGCACATCGCCGACGCCGGTGATGGTGATGCCGCCGTCGCCGCGAAGTTCACCGTTGACGCGTTCGGCGATCTCACCCAGCTTGTACTCGATTTGAGCCACGCCGATCAGCTCCTTCAACGATAGGCTGCATTCCAGAATCCGTCCAACTCGGCTCCGATCAGTTGTGTCATATCGTTGCCCCGCGGTGCGTCGCCCGGCAGGAGCGCCAGCTCCAGATTCTGGCGCTCAGCGACCGCCAGTGCGGCGATCTCCGTGCTGCGCTTCAGTTGCCGCTGCAAGCGACCCCGGGCCTGGGCCAGCCGGTGCAACTGCCGGCTCACAGCCCGGTCCCGAGCCGCGTGTGCCTCCTCGCGCATTCGGCTGGCCGCCCCAAGTCGCGCGTTCGCTTCGCCCCGCTGAGTTGCGCCAAGCTCTGCCCTGTCCCGCCCAGGCGTGGATGTCCCGGCGTCTGCCGCCGCACGAGGGACGGCCTCGTCTGCACCCTCGATCTCGTGGGTCATCTCCGCGCGCAGGGCTTCGCCCGTGCGCTGCATCTCTGCCTCTCGCCGCGCCGTAACCTCACGGGCCGCCTGCTCCGCGGCGCTCATCCTCGCCTCCGCCTCCGCCTTCAACCTCTGCTCGATGCCCGCCAGCCGCTGCTCGCCCACCTCCGTCTCTGCGGCCATCTGGGCGTGGATCGTGTCCCAGATCAGCTTCCGCTCGCGCTCGGCCTCGCGCAGCACTTCGGCCTCAGGAGCGGACAGGTCCAGCGGCAGGTTAGCGAGGCGCTCCTGCTGCTCGCGCACGAGCCGGGCCCGGAGCTGAGCCAGTCGTCTGGTCTCACGGGCTTGTGCTCCTGCGAGCGCATCCTCAACGCGCTGGCGCGCCTGCTCTCTCTCCCACTCTATCACTGCGGCGAGGTCCTGAGACAACTCGCCTGTCGCCGCCCCGGGCCGAGGGTAGCCTGCCATCCAGCGTGACCGCAACTCATCCATCCGCCCGCGCCCGGGCGGGCGCCAGTCGGGCACCAGCAAAGCGCTCGGGTCCAGCGCGTAGGGCAACTCAGAGTCAAAGAGCGCCTCGCCGTTTGCCGCTTCCAGCTCCCAGCTTCCAGCCTCCAGCCTCCGCTCTTCGACGGCCCAGTCCAGATGCTCCAGCACTCCGTAGAGCGGGTGATGGCCGATGAGCACGGCCGTGTATGCGTAGCCAACTCTACGCTCGACGGGCGCCGCCCTGGGCGCGCTGTCTCGCTTGCCACAGCCTCCCGCCAGGCACCCTACGGCGGCGCAGAGGACGCATATCACCGCCAGCCGCGCGGTTGCTCGTCTACTGGCCGCCCTGGTCACCCCCACCCTCTTGCCCGTCATCTGCCTCGGCCTGCCCGGCGTTGAGCCTCTTTATCACAGCATCCGTGATGTCAGTATCTGCAAACAAGACTACGTCTGCGTCGAACACGATATTGAGTTTCTGTGCCTTCGCTTCAGCCGTGATGGCCTCACTGACCTTAGCCATTAGACTGTCTATCGCTTCACCTCGTCTTACCGCGAACTCAACCTTGAACTGGTTATCCAAGTCGGCCAGGCGCACCTCACGCATATTGGAACTCTCCAGCAGGCTATTGTACTCGTCTCCCTCCTGCGGAGTACGCTGGGGATTTGACTGCAGGGCGAGGAAGCGCTTCTCCTTCTCCTGCGAAACTCCACGGAGCTCCTCGAGGCGCTTCTTGTCCTCCTCCGACAGGTTAGGCTTAGCCAGGATTGCGGCGATCTCTTCGAAGTTCTCCGCAGACAGGAACAGGAAGTTCGGCAACTCACCGAGGCGGGCTGCCCGCTGGTCTGCCCAAGCTTGCAGGTCATCCTGCCGCGCCTGTAGCTCCCCGTACTGTTGCTGGATCTTGTTGAGGTTGACCACGCCTATCTTGAGGCCGTTCGAGCCACTCTGGGCCTCCGCGGGCTTTGCCTCGTCGTCGGCGGCCTCCTGCTCCTGTGCAAGGGCTGTCGCCATGGGCCAGCACAGGAGCATCGCCACGAGTGGGAAGATGAGTGCAGCGCGCGCATTCGTACCCATGCCACGCCTCCTGCATTTATGCGGCCGAGCAGGCACGGTTTACCGTCCCCGCCTGCTGCTCCCATACATAGACAGTACGGCCAGGAAGTTGTTTCGCGGTAACGGCAGGCAATGGGGAACGGCACACGGCGGAGGCTGGAAGCTCGAAGCTGGAAGTTGGAGGCCGGAAACGGCGTACGGCGGCGGTGGGCACCACTCCCGCGCGTGTTAGACGGGTTTGTTGCCGTCAAGCCGGATGTCGGACCTAGAAGGTGTGCCCGAAGCTGAAGTGCGCCTCGCTGCCCTCGTCACCGTAGCCCAGGTCCAGGCGGATAGGCCCTACGGGCGTGATCACCCGCATGCCCACACCCACTCCCGCGTGGGGCTCCAGGCTGTCGTCCTCAGAGGAGATGGTGAAGCCCGGCACGGGGGTGTGGAAGTCCCCGCCGAAGGCATCGCCCACGTCCACGAAGCCCACCGCGGTCAGCTTGTCAGTGATAGCGTGGCGGTACTCGACATTGACCAGTGCCAGGTGTTGGCCGCGCCAGCGGTCCGGGGCATAGCCCCGCAAGGTGTTGGCTCCGCCCACGCTGAACGACTCAAACAGCGGCGGGGTGCCGAAAGTGGTTCCGCCCAGCAGCCGCAGGGCCACGACGTGCTTGTCGCCACCCACGGGGACGTAGTGCCGGTAGTCGAGGGTGATCTTGCCGAACTCCTGGTGGCCGCCCAGAAAGCCGCCGGCCTGTTCCCAGGAAATGCCGCTGTATGACCCACGGTGCGGGTTGTTGCTCACGTCGCGCTCAATCTTGTCGTCAATGAGGCCCAGAGTCACGCTGCTGAGCCTCCCGCCAGAGTGCAGGGGGGCAGCCACAACGATGGGCCCGATCACATCCCCCGGACCGGGCACGTCCGGCAGCAAGTCCGGGTTGTCAGGGGCCGGGTAGGCGCCTTCGCCCGCGCCAGGCGCGTTGCTGGACCTCTGCGGGGCCACGCCCGAGGCGGGGGAAGTGATCCCCGCCGACGGGGGCAGCACGACAGTGCCCTGCAAGAATGAGCTGCTGACCTCCTCGGATCGGAAGCGGAAGCTCAGACTTCGTCTTCCGCCGAGCGGCTTGGTGATGGTGAAGTTGCCGCCGGTGCGCCGCTCGTCGAACTCATCATCGGCCGTGGTCACTGCCGCGCCGCCGATGAATCGCCGCCGTCGCTCGGCGTCAAAGACGTTGATCTCGAAGGTAGTGCCGCCGGCAGTCAGGTAGGGCTCGATGAAGCCTACCTCATAGCTCTCTCGCCCGCCGAGTTCCAGGCTTATGGATGCGCGCTCGCCCCTGCCGCGCAGGTTCGTCTCCGAGGCGGACAGCATTACCACCAGGTCGTCGAGGCTGGAGTAGCCGAGCGCGAAGGAGGCCTTGCCGGTCTTCGCCTCCTGCACCTGGATGACGAGAATCACGCCCTTGAGGGGGTCAACCTTGCCCGGCCGGATGTTGGTCTCTACGCTCTCAAAGAGCTGGAGCTGATACACCCTCCTGATGTTAAGGGCCACCCGGGCCTGCTGGAACAGCTCGCCGGGCTTCAGGTCCATCTCGCGCTGCACCACGTACGGCTTGGTGCGCCGCAGACCCTCGATCACTATCTCCTCCAGGCGAGCCTCGTCAATGACGAAGGTCA
>CBFDBV010000133.1:0-11104 GCA_965603135.1 uncultured bacterium | reverse complement strand
GCCGCACGGGCTAGAAATCGAGAAAGATGTGCAGGTGGTTGTACAGCATTTCGAGCGCGTACATCCCCGCGATGAGGCCGGCGAAGGTCTGCAAGAAGCCGCGCTGCCAGAGATTGACCAGGGGCGGCACGCGCTTGTACGGGTCCTGTCGCCACAGATAGAGCAGCTTTCTCGCCGATTCCAGCCCGGCTCTGAGCTGTTTGTCAGTGGGTTCCTTGGTGGCGAAGATCATCTGAATGAGGTAGCCAGTCTGGAAGCGGAAGGTCCAACCGAAGATGGTCAGGATTGCCGCCAACGCGGGGTAGTACTGAAAAAGCGGGATGCCCACCAGCAGGAGCGGCAACACCCCGGCGAGCAGGTTCGAGCCGCAGCGTTGGTGAGCCCTGGGCATCGCCCGCGCGCGGTCAACGGTGGGTTCTCCGAAGTGCTCGATGGCCCCGATGACCTTGTGCTCGGCCGCGTGATAGCCTGACAGCGGAGAGAGACGCATCACCACCAGGAAGCACAGGAGCGTGAGCACGTTCAGCCCAACCGCGATGACTGTCCCTCTGACTCCCGAGTCGGGCGGCACAACCTGAAGCAGGGCCGGCACCAGCGGCACCGCGAGCACCTGGTCCGCCGCCCAGGTGACGACGTAGGTCATCACCAGCGCCGCCGAGGCCATCGCAGCGATGGCCAGCCCGCTGAGCACGAGGGCTAGGTCGCTGCCCGTGCGTACCACGCCGGTGGACAGATAAACGCCGGCCGGCATCGCGCTGCCGCTGATTCTCGGCAGTCGGCCCGTGAGAACGGGTCGGCCAGGCGGGTACACCGGCTGCGCGTCAAGGTCGCTCGAAGGCTGGTCAGCGAAGTTCATCAGGATTGTCCGGCGTCGGCAGGGCGCAAGCACTTGCGATGATGGGTGTGATTGTGCTATATTGTGTGAACGCGATCAACGCAAATGATAGGTGTGCGCGTGCACCGTGTCCTGCGCACACCGTGTCCCGTGGACACTTGCAGAAAGGGCGCACCGGCAATGGCCAACGTATGTGAGGTATGCGGCAAGCGAGTCAGCACCGGCTTCAATGTCAGCAACTCCCAGCGGCACACGAAGCGCACCTTCAAGCCTAACCTGCAGCGCGTGCGGGCCTACGTCAACGGCGTGCCTAAGCGCATCAGGGTGTGCACGGCCTGCCTGAAGGCCGGCAAGGTAAGAAAAGCCGTGTGAGCCTCCCAGCATCTTGCCTGGAGCGTTGAAGGCGGCCGGGGCAGTGGTCCCGGCCGTTTGCGGTGCCTGTTGGCAGCCCGCCGAGTCTGACATGGGGATTATATCACAGCGCCTTGCCGCTGCACAACCGCGTGGCTCTGATGGGTGGGGCTGAGGCGGAGGGGAGCGGGCGGCGAAGCCGGACGCAGGGTCGGGATGAGGCGGATGATCGTGGCTAGCTCGCCTCGCGTGGCGATCAAGACCCTCGGCTGCAAGCTCAACCAGTACGAGAGCGAGCAGATGCGCGAGGACTTCGAGGCCCTCGGCTTCGAGGTCGTTGACTTCCAGGCCCCCGCGGACGTCTACGTCATCAACAGTTGCACGGTCACCCATCGCACTGACCGCGACACGCGGCGCCTGGCAAGACAGGCCAGGCGGCGAGAGCCGGGCTCGGTGGTGATCGTCACCGGCTGCTACGCACAGCTTCAGCCCCAGGTCCTGAAGAGCATTGACGCGATTGACCTGGTGGCGCCCAACGATGTGAAGCCCAGGATAGCGCGCCTGGCCGCCGAGCGGCTCGCGCAGAGGCGCGGCGCGGATGTGCTCCCCGTGCCGCCGCCGCCGGCCCGGCCCGACCGACTGATCCACAGCTTCGCCGATCACACGCGCGCCTTCGTTAAGATACAGAGCGGCTGCGACTTGCGGTGCGCGTATTGCACGATTCCCCTGGCGCGCGGCCCCAGCCGGAGTGTGCCGCGCGAGCGAGTTCTGCGCCAGGGGCGGCTGCTGGCGGGCGCGCACCGCGAGATAGTGCTGGTCGGGGTTCACGTGGGGCGTTACGGGCTCGACCTGCCTCCGCCGCGGTCCTCTCTCGTGGACCTGGTTGGTGAGCTGTGCGATCTGCCGGAACTCGGGCGGGTGCGCCTGAGCAGCATCGAGCCGCGTGAGGTCACGCCGGAGCTGATTGACCTGGTCTGCGCCGGGGGCAAGGCGCTGGAGGGGCGCAGCGAGGGGCGCGCCGCCGGAAAGCTCTGTCGGCATCTGCACATCCCGCTGCAAAGCGGCTGCGACGCCACGCTGGAGCGAATGAAGCGCCCCTACGGCCGCGACTTCTGTGCGGAGTTGGTGCGCGGCATTGCGGAGAGGGAGCCATCGGTCAGCATCGGCGCCGACGTGCTGGTGGGCTTCCCCGGGGAGACGGATGAGGAGTTCGAGGACACGCGCGAGTTCGTCGAGGCGCTGCCGCTGGCATACCTGCACGTCTTCACGTACTCGGCGCGGCCTGGGACCGAAGCGGCGGGGATGCCGGACCAGGTGAACCCCGAGGTGCGCAAGCGGCGGAACCACGTGCTGCGGAAGCTCTCGGAGCAGAAGGCGCGGCGCTTCGCGGAGAGGGCGGTGGGACAGACACTTGAGGTGATAGTGGAGACGCCCCGTGACGAAACGGGGCGTCTGTCGGGCATATCCGACAACTACCTGCGCGTCGGCGTCGAGGGGCCGGACGAACTGGTTGGCAAGCTGGTCGCGGTCGAGGTGCACGGGCTCACAGGCGGCAACCTGGTAGGTCGCCTCCTCTAGCGCGCGAACTCAGAACAACGCCATGAGGCTGACCGTGCACCTTACGACGTGAGTGCCCTTGAACCGCTCTGCGCCCGAATGAGGCCATCCCGCGGTCGCCAGGCCGGCGGGAATGCCTCGGTCCGGGCAGTATGAGACAGGCTTCCCCGAGATCTGCAGGTACTGCTGGATCGTCACCCCGGCTGCCGTGGCGATAGCCTGCGCGTTGGCGATGGCGTTCTTGGCAGCCGACTGAAGGGCCTCGCGTTCTGCCTCGGCCAGCACTTCTGGGGAGGCGAAGAAGAGGATCTCTTCGAGACGAGCGATTGCGTCCTGAAGAAGCGTTTGCTGGATGCGGTCGGCGTGGTCAGCGAGCAGGTTCACATCGCCCACGCCGCCCACGCTCACTGCGACCTGCCGCCAGCCGTAGTGCACCTCGGGCTCGTCCTCTTGCGGCTCGGGATTGCCTCCGGCCGCGCCACCGCCAACGCGTGCTCCGAATGCGCCGGTACCGTAGCCGGAACGTCCGTGCCTCATACGGATGCCGACCTCAAACAGTCCGCTCTCTATCTGCAAACCCTCGATGTCCAGCCCCTCCAGCGTCTCGCGAAGGCCCTTGTCCGCCTCGGCCAGCTTCTCTTTGGCTTGCTCGTGGCTCGCCGCCTCAACCACAAGTTGGAGCACCAAGCGTACCGAGTCAGGGGCAACTGTCACGACCGCTGTGCCCGAGGTGCTGATGCCGAGCCCCGCAGCTTCCTCCTCGGCGATGGCTACGCCCGCAAGACAGACGAGGACAGTGACCAACGCCAGCATCCTCCGCATATTCGGCCCTCCCTCACTGCGTTGACTCTGAACCGAGGTTCCGCGTAGTGCCACGTGCGACCTGCCGACTACAGCGACGTCTTCTCCGGCGCCTGGGCCGCCTCCATCGGCGCGGCGTTGCTGTCGGTGGTGGGCTCCAGCACGAAGGTCTGGCGGAAGTAGATCTCGTCCGGGTCGTAGTCGTTGATGACGATGTGCGTCTTCTGCGAGCGCCAGCCGGACTTGCTCACCTGGATCTCGATGCGACAGGTGTAACTTGGGCACCTGTACACGTCGAAGAAGTACGGGCCGCCGCTCGAGTTGTACTCCCAGCCTCGCCAGTCCGGCGGGAACTGATTGCCCAGCTCCGAGTACTCGTCCGACGACTTGTCCGTCTGCTTGGTGCCGTCCACCCAGACGGTCACCTCGCTCAGCGGATCGCCGTCCGGGTCGGCGATGTTCAGGTAGATGAACACGGTCTTGTCACGGTGCGCGTGCCAGTCGTCGTCATCGTCGTCGCACCAGTCGCTGCCACATCCGGCGCCGAACACGGCCGCCGCGAGGACGACCAGGCCAACAAGTGCGCTGATCGCTCGGGCACGCCTCCGCCCTGCCTTCGGGTTACGCACTGCAATCACCTCGTTTGCCCCCGCTCTTACCACTATCTAGCCTAGTAGGCGCTCCTACTATACACCGTAGTAGCGTGCGTGTCAAGCTCCGGTACAAGTGAGCCGTGGATCACGCCGCCGTGACTTGGGCGGGTCGGCCCACTCATCCACTCATACCTTTCGACGGGCCATCGGCTCGCAGAGTTCCCTTTGGGGCGTCCGGTTCGCGCAGGGAGGTGTATGTCTGGCGCGCGGCGAAGTGGAGAGTGCAACGACCCAACGATCAGTCGCAGAAGCGGGTGGACGCCTTGAGGGCAGTTGTGCAGCGAGTGAGCGAGGCCTCGGTGCGCGTGGACGACAGAGAGGTGGCGGCGATAGGGCGCGGGCTGATGGTGCTGGTCGGGTGCGCCGGGGGAGATACCGAGGAGGATGTGCGGTTCATCGCCGAGAAGATCGCCAACCTCCGCGTCTTCGAGGACGAGGACGGGAAGATGAACCTGGCGGTGACGGAGGTGGGCGGCGAGGTATTGCTGGTGCCGAACTTCACCTTGCTGGGCGATTGCCGGAAGGGTCGGCGGCCCAGCTTCACGGGCGCGGGCAGCCCGGAGATGGCCGAGCAGCTCTTTGATGACCTGGTCGCCTTCATAACGGGCGCAGGCGTCGCCGCAAAGACCGGTGTGTTCGGGGCGCGGATGGCCGTGTCCCTCGTCAACGACGGTCCGGTGACCCTGCTGCTCGACAGCAGGCGTGAGTTCTGAGGCGTTGGGCAGGTCGTGTGCGTCATGCAAACTCATGCAGCAGCCGAGGAACTGAGAAGGCGGCGCCTCGCCGAGCGCCACCGTAATGCCGCCGAGGAGATGGCCGAGCAGGACCACCTGACGGCGGCCATCGCACACTACCAGCGCGCCAGCGAGCTGGACGGCGGCAACGCGAAGGCCTGTGTCGGGCTGGGCGATTCGTACCTGTCCGCGGAGATGCCGGCTGACGCCTACCGCGCATACAAGCGGGCGCTGGCGGTCGAGCCCGAGCACGCGGAGGCGCACTTCTGCCTCGGGGACCTGCTGTCGAGACACGGTCACCTGCGCAGCGCGCTGAAGGCCCTGGAGCGCGCGGTGGCCTGGGAGCCGGACCGGCCCTACTACTACTATCGCCTGTCCGAACTGTACTTGCAGGCGGGCGTGCCGGCCTTGGCCGAGGGTGCGCTGGGTCAGGCGATTGAGCTGGCGCCGGAAGACGCATTCTATCACTACAAGCTGGGGGAGTTGCGCTTCCGGCAGGGACGGTGGGAGGCCGCAGTTTCGGCCTACCAGGAGGCCGTGCAGCGCTCGCCGCTGGATGATTTCTATCATCTGCGCCTCGCAGCGGCGCAGATACGTCTGGGCAGGCGCGACGACGCGGTCGAGGTTCTCGAACGGGCGGTCCTTATCGCGCCTGACAACCGCGCCTACCGGTATCTGCTCGGGGAGCTGCTGGCCAGCATGGGGGATGGGGCCGCGGCCGACCAGCACCTGCGACGGGCAGGCTCCCTGGGCGCCTACGACTGTGACTACGTGCGCCGCGTCAAGACGCGGTCCGGCGAACTTAGCTCGGGAGAATCGCTCGTACTCATCTCAGGCACGCAAGACCGCCTCCGGGCGCAGGGCCTTCGGTGACCGAGTGTGAAGCTCGAATGTGTGACGGTTGGGCCCCTTCAGGCGAACTGCTACCTGGTCGGCTGCGCGGAGACGGGGCGGGGGTTCATCGTGGACCCCGGCGGTGACGCGGAGTTGATACTGGCGGCGGCCGAGCGCCTCGACCTGGAGGTGCGGCTCATCCTCGACACTCACGGGCACGTGGACCACTGCGCGGCGAACCGGGCTGTGCGCGAGGCCATCGGCGCGACCCTCTACGTCCATGAGGCGGACCGCCCTATGCTCGAGCGCCCGGACCCCGAGTGGGCGGCGCTGGTGGGTGGCGTGGACCCGTCGGTGCCGGACGCTACCTACGACGAGGGAGATGTGCTCGAGGTCGGGTCGCTGGCGGTCACCGTCCTGCACACGCCTGGTCACAGCCCGGGGTCGGTCTGCCTGAGCGTGGGCGATGTGCTCTTCACGGGGGATACGCTCTTTGCCGGTGGGGTGGGCCGCACGGACTTGCCGGGCGGGAGCTGGGAGCAACTCGAGGGCTCGCTAAGGCGGCTGCTGGCGGAGTTCGACCCGGCGACGCGGATACTCACCGGCCACGGCCCGCCCTCGACCCTCGAGCAGGAGGCGCGCAGTAACCCGTGGCTGGTGGAACTGTAATCCCCCCTGCGGCATTGCCCGTGGCACGGTTTCGTGTTAGAATCGGTGGCGTGGGCGGGGGGAGGAGCGCCTGTCATCGCAGTCTGCTTCGCTGGAGGGATCGAAGATGCCGGTGCGGTCTGAGTCGGGCAGAGGTCGTGGGAGAGATAGCCTCAACTTCTGGATTGCGGTGATCGTGATCTGCGGGCTGGTGGGCCTGGGCGGATACGCCTTCGGGAAGAAGTGGCTGGGGGCCAGGCTGCATCAGATGGAGGTCGGCGGGGGCGCCCCGGAGATCAGCCCCGAAGTCGGCGTGCAGGGCGCGGGAGGGGAGCGCGCCTCCGAGGAATCGCCGCCGGTGAAGCCCATCATCGTGGTGCGTGAGCGAGAGCCTTCGGCCCACGAGCGGCGAGAGGTGGAGCGAGAGCTGGCCGAGCAGGAGCCGCAGGACGGGGCGCAGTTGCACGCGCGCGAGGCCGAAGAGGTGGAACCCGAGGAGCCCGCTGAAGAGGAGGACGAGGCGCCCGCCGAGCCGCCCCGCACCTCGACACGCCCCCCGAGCACGGGTCGCTACGTCGTGACCGGCGGATCGTTCACCAACGAGGACAACGTGCGCGCCGTCATTCGTCGGCTCACCTCGCAGGGCTACCAGCCCTACACCACCGCCGTTGAGAAGGACGGTGTGACCTTCCGGCGTGTCAACGTCGCCGTGTGCAAGAGCCGCGAGCAGGCTGAGGAGCTTCAGACTACGCTCAAGTCGCAGGGCTTCGACTCGGCAGTGCGGGCGGAATGAGCGGCTATGACGCGGGGCAAGCGCATCCGACGGGCGGGGCTGTGGCGGTGGGGAGCGGAGCGGGAGCTCCGCCGGGCGACGGTGGTGGTACTCGACAGCGTGGGCATCGGCGGCGCCCCGGATGCGGCCAGCTACGGTGACGAGGGCAGCAACACGCTGGGCAACCTCGCCCGCGCGGTGGGCGGCCTGACAGTCCCCAATGTGGCCTCCCTGGGGCTGGGTAACGTGGCCGACCTCGAAGGCGTGCCTCCTGCCGACACCCCTGCCGGCGCCTACGGGCGCATGATCGAGCGCTCGGCCGGGAAGGACAGCATCAACGGGCACTGGGAGCTGATGGGCGTAGTCAGCCAGCAGGCCTTCCCGACCTACCCCGAGGGTTTCCCGCCGGAGCTGATAGCTGACTTCGAGGAGCGCTGCGGTCACGAGGTCATCGGGAACCGGCCGGCCTCGGGGACCGTTATCATCCAGGACCTCATCCACGAACACCGGGCCACCGGCGCCCTCATCGTGTACACCTCGGCCGACAGCGTCTTTCAGATAGCCGCGCACGAGGAGGTAGTGCCGGTCGAGGAGCTGTATCGGTGCTGCGAGATAGCGCGGGAGATGCTGATGGGGGAGCACGGGGTGGCGCGGGTGATCGCGCGGCCCTTTGTGGGAGAGCCGGGGGCGCTGCGGCGCACCGACCGGCGCAGGGACTACGCGCTGCCTCCCCCTGCGCCCACGGCGCTGGACCTGCTGGGTGAGGCCGGTGTGCATGTGTGCGGGGTCGGCAAGATCCAGCAGATCTTCGCGGGCAAGGGGGTGCCCGAGAGCCACCACGTCGTGGACAATGCCGACGGCTGCCGCATCATCGTCGAGCGGCTTGCCCAGCAGGCCGAAGCCATGATCTTCGCGAACTTGAACGACTTCGACAGCCGCTATGGGCACCGCAACAACGCGGCCGGATATGCGGCAGCGCTGGAGGAGTTCGACGGCTATCTGGGCGAGATGCTGTCCCTGCTTGGCCCGGGGGACGTCTTCGTCATCACCGCGGACCACGGCTGCGATCCGACCACCCCGAGCACCGATCACTCACGCGAGCAGGTCCCGCTGCTGGTGACGGGCGGCGGGGTTGTGCCGGGGCTTGACCTGGGAGTGCGCGAGAGCTTCGCCGACCTGGGGGCGACCCTGTGCGACCTGTTCGGGGCGAAGGCACCGCCGGACGGAGCGAGCTTCGCGGCGGAGCTGATGGGGAAGGGGGCGGTGGGCTGATGCGCGACATCCGGGAGCTGAGCCGGCGCAAGCGGCACGGCGGGGAGCTGTCCGCCGAAGAGCTGGGATGGATCGTTGAGGAGTACACCGCCGGCGGCATTGAGGATGCGCCGATGGCCGCGTGGCTGATGGCCGTGTGCTGGGCAGGGATGACAGAGGCGGAGACGTGGGCGCTGACGGAGGCCATGATGCGCTCGGGGGAGGTGGTGGACCTCTCGGGGATGGAGCGGCCGACGGTGGACAAGCACTCCACCGGGGGCGTGGGCGACAAGGTGAGCCTGGTGGCCTGTCCCATCGCCGCCGCGTGCGGAGCGTGCGTGGCGAAGCTGTCGGGCCGGGGGCTCGGGCACACGGGCGGCACGATTGACAAGCTGGAGGCCATCCCGGGGCTGAGCACCGACCTCTCCGCCGAACGCTTCCTGGCGCAGGCGCGGGAGATCGGCCTGGTCATCGCCGCGCAAAGCGCGGATCTGGCGCCCGCCGATGGCAAGATATATGCGCTCCGCGATGCGACGGGCACGGTGGACAGCCCGGCGCTCATCGCCGCCAGCATAATGAGCAAGAAGCTCGCGGCCGGCGCCGAGGCAATCATCCTGGAGGTGACGGTCGGCAGCGGGGCGTTCGTGACGAGGCTCGATGAGGCGCGCGCGCTGGCTGAGCTGATGATTGCCATCGGCGAGCGCGCGGGGCGGGCGGTCGGAGCCGTGATCACGGCGATGGACCAGCCGCTGGGGCGCACTGTGGGCAATGCCGTCGAGGTGGAGGAGGCCGTGGCGGTGCTCAATGGCGAGGGGCCGCAAGATGTACGTGAAGCTTCGGTCGTGATCGGCGCGTGGATGCTGGTGGGGGCGGGCCTGGCCGAGGACTTCGCGGGCGGGGTTAAGATAGGCCAGGCCGCCATCGAGTCCGGCGAGGCGCACGAGAAGTTCCTGCAGATGGTTGCGGCGCAGGGCGGTGATACGATGGCGGTCAAACGGCCCTTGCTGGGCTGGAGGCCGGAGGTAACAGGTGAGGTGACCGCGGAGCGTTCCGGGTTCGTCTCGCGGCTGGATGCCAGGCAGGTGGGCTATGCTGCTTTGTCGGCCGGCGCGGGACGCCGCCGGAAAGGCGATGAGGTGAACCCCGCTGCGGGGGTTCGGCTGGCGACCAAGGTGGGGGACACGGTCGAGGCCGGCGACGTCCTGGGGGAGGTGATGGCCGCCTCGGAGGCGCAGTTGGCCGAGGCGGCGACGCTGCTCAGGGGGGCCTACGTCATCGGCGACGAGGCGCCCCCGGCGCGCGAGGTGATGATCGAGCAGATGCCGCCAGCGGGTGATACGCAGCGATGAGTCAGGAAGCGCGGGAGTGGCTGGGCCTGCTCATGGCGGTGTTCGCGGTCATGAGCTTCGTCTCGCTGCTCATCTGGATACAGGCGGCCGACCGGGGCAGGGAGCGGGCGCGGATCGTGAAGACACTCGTGCTGGTCTGGGGTGCGATCGCGGTCTCGGTGGCGAGCGGATGGCTGCTGTGTCTTCGTCTTGGAGGGCCGGTGTTCGAGGTAAGCTCGTTTGGCGGCCTTCGGCTGCTGGTGCGCTCCTTGTCGGGCGGGCAAGTTGCGCTGCTGTGCGCGCTGCTGGCGGGGCTCGTTGGCCTCTATGTGGCGGCCATGCTCGCGGTGCGCCGGCTGCTTGGGCCGACGAAGCCCGCGACCGGAGAAGCCCTTGTGGACTTGTCCCCCGACTTGTCCCCCGAAGCCTTGGCGAAGGGGGAAGCCTTAGCAAAGGGGGAACCCACGGTCCGGGGCGAGGAGCAATGATCGCCATCGCCATCGCCCTGTGGGCGGCACTTGCCATCGCGCTCGCCTTCATCTACTATGTGCGCTACGTCGAGCCGATGCGCATCGGGCTCACGCGGGTCGAGGTCCCGCTCGAGGGCCTGCCGGAGGCGCTGGAAAATCTGACCATCGCGCACCTCTCGGACTTCCACCTCCGGCCCACGCGGACCAGCGAACGCATCTGCCGCCAGGCAATCGAGGTGGCGAGCCGCACCGATGCGGATCTGGTGGTCATCACCGGCGACCTGACCGATGGCTACGACCTGCTGGATCTGTGCGTAGCACGGCTCGTGGGCTTGAGCGCGCCGCTGGGAGTCTGGGCGGTGCTGGGCAACCACGACGACTACTGCTACGGCGAGTCAGTAGTACGGGCGCCTGAGCCGCCCACCGAAGACGAGCGGAGGGCGGCGCTGGGCTCCGTGGGCATCCGGTTGCTGGTCAATGAGACGACGCTGCTGGGAGTGGGTGATGTCGTCGTGGCGCTCGTGGGGGTAGGGGACATATCGGCGGGCCGCGATGACCTGCCGAGGGCGCTCGAGGGGGCCAAGGCGAGCGACCTGGTGATTCTGCTCTCGCACTCACCGGATATCCTGGACGAACCTGAGGTCAAGGCCGCCGACCTGGTGCTGTGCGGACATACCCACGGCGGGCAGTTGACCCTGCCGGGCATCGGGTCGCCCTGGGCGCCCGTCTGGCGGGACCGCCGGCGCTCGGCCGGGCTTATGCGGGCCGGGCGGCAGATGTGCTACGTCAACCGAGGCGTCGCCTCCGCCACGCAGGCACGCTTCCGGTGCGCGCCCGAGGTCGCCCTGCTGGTGCTGCGACGAGGGGCGC
>CBFDBV010000132.1:0-11118 GCA_965603135.1 uncultured bacterium | reverse complement strand
GGCACTGAGATTGACGGGATACCAGAGCCCGACTCAATGGGCGACATCGTCGTAACCCCCTGATGAGAACTCAGACCCAGCAGAAGGTCGCGACCTCGCAGGCGAGGAACCGTGGCGGGGACTGATCCCGCCAAGGCGGGACCGCCACGATATGACCGCGAAGCTTCCCCCGAGGTGAGCCACCATGAACGTCATCGTCATCGTCTCCGACACCTGCCGCCGGGACCGCATCGGTGCGTACGGCTGCGAGTGGATGAATACCCCATCGCTGGACGCGCTCGCCGCGCGCTCGATGCTCTTTGGGCGCTGCTACTGCGGCTCCTTCCCCACCGTGCCCCACCGCGTGGACGCGCTGCTGGGGCGCTTCGGCTTCCCCTTCTACGGCTGGGAGCCGATGCCCGAGCAGTTCACCTCCCTGCCCGAGGTCCTCGAGCCGGCGGGCATCGCCACCCAGATGATCTACGACACGCCCGGCATCACCGGCGCTAACTGCGCCCGCGGCTTCCGTGGCGTGCACTGCAACGCCGGCCAGGCCACGGGCAAGCCCAACCTCATCCGCATCGAAAACGAGATCGAGCTGCCGTGCGACGCAGATCGCATCCGCTCCCCGGAATCAATGCTGGCCCGGCTTCGCGACGCCTCCTGGTGGCGGGATGAGAGCGACACCTTCGCCGCCCGCACCTGCCTGGACGCCTGCCACTGGCTGGAGGAGAACCAGGGGGCCGATGGCTTCCTGCTCTGGGTGGACACCTTCGACCCGCACGAGCCGTGGCTCTCGCCGCTGTGGTACGCGCGGATGTACTACCCCGACTACGAGGGCCAGGACTTCATCCAGGCGCCCTACGACTACCTCGACGACAAGTTCACGCCCGAGGAGATCCGCTGGATGCACGCCCGCTACTGCGGCGAGCTTTCGATGATGGACCGCTGGGTCGGGGAGCTGATTGACCGCTTCTTCGACCTGGGCTTCGGCGAGAACACCGCGATCATCTTCACCTCGGACCACGGGTTCTACCTGGGGGAGCACAACCGCGCGGGCAAGCACACACTGGTCGGCGATCCGTGGCCGCTGTATGAGGAGGACGCGGCGGTGCCCCTCATCATCTATCTGCCCGACGGCCCCCGCGGCGAGCGTTCGGACGCCCTGGTCCAGGCCCCGGACCTGCGCCCGACTATCACCGAGTTGCTCGGGGTCGAGGATGCTGCGGAGCTGCACGGGCGCTCGGTGCTGCCCATCCTGCGCGGGGAGACAGACAGCCACCGCGAGTTCGCCTTCTCCTCGGGGTTCATCCCGGAGGACCGTCCCCAGCTCAAAACGCGCGTGGGCGTCAATTCAGAGGACGGCTGGTCGCTGCACTTCCACCACGACTACGAGCCGGAGCTTTACCACCTCCCCGAGGACCCCGCACAGGAGCGCAACATCATCGGGGGCAACCAGGACCAGGCGGACCGGCTGCAGAACGCCTTCCTGGACTTTATGCGTGAGGTGGGCGCCGCCGAGGACGCCATCGAGCGCTGCGCGCAGCTCGGTTCCACCGCGTAGCGCGCCCGGCTATTCCTCTGCCCCGAGCCTGGCCGCCGCGGCCGCAGCCACCGCCGCTGCGGTGTCCGGGTCAATCATGCGCGGCGTGAGGAAGATCACCAGCTCGGTCTCAATGCTGCGCGAGGACTTGCTCCTGAAGAGCCCCCCGATGATCGGCAGGTCGCCCAGCAGCGGGATCTTGCGCTCGATGTGCTCGGTTTGCCTCTGCGTGAGGCCGCCGATGATGATGGTCTCGCCATCGCGGGCGCGAACCGTGGCATTGGCCCGGCGCGTGCTCAGGCGCGGTATCCCCGTCTCCGGGTCAATGTCCACGATGTTGCTGACCTCGCAGGTCACCCGGCTGGTGATCTCGCGATTGCCGCCGGTCCAGGGCGTGATGGTCAGAGACACCCCGACCCGAATCGGCTCGATCCGCTCTTGCTCACTGCCGTAGCGCCAGTAGGTCACGCGGATGAACTTGTCCTGGCCGATGAAGAGGCTGGCGCGCTCGCCGTTCATCGCCGCCATCTTCGGCTGAGCGTCGATACGCGCGGTGCCCGACTGCATAAGCGCGCGCACGTGCACGGCAAGCTGCCGCGTCTCGATCACGCCCCCGGCCAGTCCGTAGCTGTCCCCCTCCGCGTAGCCAACCTGGCCGGTGAGCGTATTGCCCATCGCCTCCACGTCGCTCCCGTGATAGAGCCAGTCCAGGAAGCCCTCCGTCGAACCGTCCCGGGTTATCTCGACCGCGAGCACCTCCACCATGATCAGCGGCGGGGCCACGTCAACGGTCTTCAGGTCGCTCCCGATCTTCTCCAGCATCTGCCGCGGCGCCGTCACCACGATCGAGTTCTGCTGCGGGTTGCGGCGCAGATACTCGATCAGAAAGGGCGGCAGCAGGCTGGCCGCATCGTCCACCTTCAGGTAAGTTAGCGGGTACGATGCCGTCGCCGACCGCCCGTAGGTGGGCAGGTCGGTGGGAATGCCCTCGCTGAGCATCTTCACGTCGCCGACCGCCGAGATCGCGAGCCCGTAGCCGCTGGCGATGCCCTGAAGCACCTGATCCACGCTCAAGCCGGTGACGTTGAGGCTGACCTTCCGCTGGACTTTGTCGTCCACCGCCACGTTCGCGCCCGCCTCACGCGCAATCTCCGCCACGACGCGGTGGATGTCCGCCTTCAGCGCGCGCACCGTGAGCTTCCCATCCTCGTAGGTGACCTCCAGCTTCTCATCCTTCTCCTTCGCCTCCTCCTCTTCGTCCTCTTCCTCCTCCTTCTCCCTGTGGATGACGCGCTCGCTCTTGATGTTGATGACCAGCTTGTCCCCCTCCGTCTGCTCGGGGATCTCGAACCTGCACCGGTCGGCAAGCTGTATCTTCATATCCAGCCCGATGCCGTTGGGGGCATACTGGGGGACCGTGAACTGAATGTAACTGACCGGATAGGCATCCTCCGGCCTGATGAGGTCGTCCGCGAGCGCCGAGCGCGCGTTGCTCAGGTGCAGCATGATCTCGTCAGTCTTCCGCCACTGACCCGTCATCACCCGGTATTGCAGCATACCATCAGCCTTGACCGTGATGGCCGCCCCGTTGCTGAGAGCCTTGGTGGTGACCTCGGTGACGGAGCAGTATGCGTCCTGAGCAAGCGCGGGCACCGCAACCAGGGCGCACGTCGCGGCGACGAGGGCGATCGGCATTACTGCCCGGTATGAGCGCGGAAAGTGCATCATTATCATTCATCCCTCCAGCGGCCCGCCCGGAGCGGGCACAGCGGCCGCAGGCTGTGAGGTCTCGATCTGTTCGGCGCACAGCAGGAAGACCACCTCGCGCAGCTCGTCCCCCTGCGCTTCCGCCCGTGAAGCTGCCCCCAGCAGGGGCACACGGCGCAGCGGGCCTGGGCGGTGCCGCTCGCGCTCGGCCTGGTGGAGATACAGCCCGCCACCGAGGATGAGCGTCTCCCCGCTCTGCAAGAGCATCGTGCCCCGCACCCTGCGCCGGTCCACCACCACCGCGCCCACCAGGCCCCGCCGCAGCGTGCTCACTTCGACGCGGACGCCCGTCTCGATGAGGCCCGAGCCGGTGGCCCTGGGCCGACACCACAGGCGCACGCCAGCCTCGGCATACCTCAGCTCCACGTCCTCCTCCTGCCACCAGTAAGCGGCAAGCTGCTGGTAGTACTGGCGCTCGCCCACGAATATCTCCGCGCCCGTGCCCGGAAGCACGACCAGCGCCGGCTGCGCCCTGACCTCGATCTTGCCCCGGCGGTCGAGCGCCTCAATTGCGGCGACATAACGCTCCAGCGGCCGCTCCCCACGCCGGAAGCCCAGCGACCCGCGCTCGGTGTCCACCGCGACGACCGTGCGATCCCCGCCGCGCAGCAAGCGCCACAGACGCCGCGAAGCGGTGGTGTCGTGGGCATCAACCACGACAGTGCGCACGCGCACGGCCTGCACCGGCCTGTCCAGGACCGCGAGATCCTCAGCGATCCTGTCAAGCAACTGCTCAGGCCCGTGTGCGACCACCGCATCGCCGGAAGCGCTCGGCCGCAGGTAGTGCAGCAGGAAGTTCGGCAGCAGGTTGATCGCCGTGGACGCGCCCAGGTGCTTCAGCTTGAACACTCGCGTCCTGCCCGCAGTGTAGGGCGCCAGGCTCGTGGGCAGCCCATCGCTGACGAGGTAGGCCCCATCCTCCCTGACTGCCGTCAGGCCGTAGCCCGCCACGACGGCGCTGACGAACCGGTCCAAGTCCACGTCGGTGAGACGCACCGTCGCCAGGCGCTTGACCAGGTCATCAATGAAGATCGGCACGCCGGTGGCCTCCGAGACCTCCGCCATCACCGCCTCCAGCGGGGCATTCACCGCGGTGACAGACAGACGCCCGTCATTGAACTCCACCTCCAGCTCCGAGGGCAGGTCCAGCTCCCGGCGCGGCTTCTTCGGCGCCAGGACCTCCTCGCGCCGGTCGCTCCAGACCGTCAGCACCAACTCCCGACCCGACTGCCGCTTCACGACATCGAAGACCACCCGGCGGTCCCCCAAACCCCACTGCTGCGAGAGGTTGTCCACCTTGATGCGCCGGAAGGCGGCCTCTCGGTAGAGCACCAGCCTCACATCCAACCCCACGCCCTCACGCGAGTCAGCCACCGTGCGCAGCTCAAGGTAGTTGACCGGATACAGCCCGATGTCCACCAACGAGCCAACCTGAGAGCGCGCGTTCACGATGCGCAGAGGCACATCCTGACGCCAGACCTTGTTCCAGTCGCCCTCAGTAACCTGGATGATGTCGTCGTAGTTGCAGTGCACTGTGAGCAGGCCGTCGGCCTTGAGCGTGACCTGCACGGCATTGCTGAGCTGCTTGACCTTAACCTCCGTGATGTTGCAGGCAATCTGCGTCTGACCATGCGCGACAACGGCCGCGACGGCCAGCCCAAACACGACCAGCGCCCTGCCGAGGGGCCGCGCGAAGCCTGCGCCGCAGGCGCAGGCTGAGGTCGGCGCCTTGGGGTGGTCCGGCGGTGGCCCCATTGCCCATTGCCTATTGCCCATTGCCCTGCCCCCTTGCCCTTTGCCCCTATCCCTACTCCCCATTACCCTCTCCCAGGAACCGCTCCTTGATCTCCCGCTCCTCGTCCTCGGGCAGGTGCCCCGTGCGCGAGAGCAGCCGCGCCGTGACGAAGATGGTCAGATCAACGTTCGTCCTCTCGATGCGCTTGGACTTGAACAGCTCGCCCACGATCGGTATCTCGCTCAGTACCGGGATGCGCGAGCGCACCTCCCGGCTCTCCTCCTGCTGCAGCCCGCCCATGATGAGCGTCTCCCCGTCCCGCAGCCGTATGGTCGTGGACGCCGAGCGCCGCGTCTTCTCCGGCAGACCGGTGGACGCCGAGGTCGCGCCCAGCGTGGATATCTCCTCCACGATCCGCAGGATGATCTCCCCGTTGCCGCCGGTCAGCGGCCACATATTCAGGCTGACACCCGCGTCAATCGAGTTGCCCCCACCGCCGCCGGACACCGGGATCTCCAGGTACTGCTGGGTGCCGATGAAGATCTCCGCGCTGCTGCCGCTGACCGTGGCGATGCGCGGACAGGCGTTCACCCTCGCCTTGCGCGAGGTGACCAGCGCCTCCAGCCAGACGTGGAAGTCGGTCGCCAGGTCCGCTACCGCCGTGAAGCTCAGCTCGCCCGTCAGCGAGTCGGCCACCAGACCCAGCTTCGCGTTGGTCCAGCCCACCTGCGCCGCGAAAGTCTCCATATCAATGTCCGTGAACTCGACCACGAGCACCTCCAACATAATCTGCGCCGGCGCCTTATCGAACTGCTTGATGTCCTCCTGGAAGCGCCGAAGTACCGGGTCCGGCGCGGAGAGC
Organism: uncultured bacterium; assembly: GCA_965603135.1. Taxonomy (GTDB): domain Bacteria; phylum Armatimonadota; class Zipacnadia; order Zipacnadales; family UBA5352; genus CBFDBV01. Next base: position 5,232 of record CBFDBV010000132.1, on the reverse strand, counting down.
ACCACCGCGTTCTGCGAGGCGTTCACCTTCACATACGTGGTCAAGAACGTGGGCATCAGGTCTCGCGCCTGCGCCGCCGCCACGTACTGCGTCGTGTAGCAGCCGATGTTGGAGAGCAGATACGAGGACGGGCTGTTGGGGATGCCCTCCGAGAAGATGTATATCCCGTCCACCTCGGCGAAGGACAGGCCGTAGGTGTCAACGATGCTGTCGAGGATCTCGCGCGGCTGCTTGTTGACCAGGTTCACGGTGATCTTGCGGTCCACCGTGTCGTCAACGATGATGGGCAGGTCAGTCTCCCGCGCCAGCTTGCTCAGCAGCTCGTGCGCATCGGCGCTGACCGCGAACACCGAGACCCCCGCTTCGGCAACAGTGATGGAGATATCCGCCGCCTCTGCCTCCTCCTCTTCCTCTGCCTTGTCCTTGTCACCCTTTTCGGCCTTGTCGGCCTTCTCGCCCCTCGGTGGCCTCTGGCCTCGCGGCCCGCCCTGAGCGGCGATCGGTGCACTTGCGACCAGCAGGCTCACCGCATAGAAAAGTAGGATGAGCGCGGGCCAACCGTTCCCTGCGAGCCTCTCGCGCAGGCTCTTGCTCTGCGGGGCATACCTACTCATGTCGCTTCAACTCCAGGAGGGTGGCAACGCCAGCAACGATGGTAGCGACTGGCGAGTGGATCGGGGACAGTCATCCCGCCGGGGCGGGATGGCTGTGCCCCCCTGTCTCGCCACTCGCCAATGTCAGCGGCTATTGTACCCCTCGCCCCTGCACGAAGTCAATCAGCGCGCTTCCCTCGCCAGGTTAACGACTTGTGAATGTGCGGCCCAACCGCTGAAGCCGTCAGCACACCGCGTCTTGCAGGAGATGCAGTGCAGACTGGCGAAGAGGGGGACAGTCATCCCGCCCAGGCGGGATGACTGTCCCAGGGCTCGACCGTCCGCTGCACAGGGAGGACCGTGACATGCACACGCCCTTGACCGTGATCGTGCTGATGGCGACGCTCCTTGCGCTCACCGTGCCGGGGTTATCCGCAGAGGCAGTGGTGCTCAAGCGCGCGCTGAGCCCCGACAGCTTCGCGGGCGAGAACTTGCTCCCCAACGCAGGCTTCGAGCAGGCCGGTCCCGACGGCGTCGTCGGCTGGACGCCCTGGGAGACCGGCTACGAGGTAGATGATGCCGAGAAGCGCGGCGGGCAACGCTCCGTCCGATGCACCAGCGACGACCCGGACATCGAGTACGGCATCGGCTACACGGTGCAGCTCAACCAGCAGGTCCCGGCGCCCATCGCGGCAACCTGCTGGAGCAAGGCTGAGAACGTGTCCGGCTCGCCTGAGTCCAACTACTCGCTCTACCTGGACCTCGAGTTTATGGACGGCACGCCGCTGTGGGGGCAGACCGCGCACTTCGACTGCGGCACCCACGACTGGCAGAAGCGAACCGTGACCGTGGTGCCGCCCAAGCCTATCAGGAGCGTGATCGTCCACGGGATCTTCCGCCGCAAGACCGGCGCCGTCTGGTTCGATGACTTCAGCCTCTTCTCGCTGGACCTGCCTGAGGGCGCCACGACCTTCGACGGCGTGCCGGTGGTAAGAGAGCCCGCCCCGGCGGCGCGAGCGGCGGGGACGCTGGACCTGGCAACGGCCGACGGGCTGAAGCTGAAGCTGGACGCGGCAACCGGAGCCGTAGTGGGCGACGACGCCGGGCTTGCTGGCTTCTTCTGGCGCGACGCCGCCGCGGAGTCCGATTTCCGCCAGCCGCGGGCCGCGCCCCAGCGCGACGGCGAGACGATCATCCTCAGAGCGCAGGACGATGAGCTGAACCTTGCGCTTGAGGCCCGCCTGACCCCCCACGAAGACCACATCGCGATCGAAGGCACCGTGCGCGACCTCACCGGCGAGGACCGGGCGGTCAGCGTCTACTTCGCGCTTCCCGTGGATGCGATCGGCTGGGAGTGGTACGACGATGTGCGCGCACACAGGACCGTCGAGAGCGACGCGGCCTACAACAACTACGTGCGCGTGAACGCCGGCCCGTCCGGGCACGCCTCCAAGTACCCTCTCGCCTGCGTCGCCGGCGACGAGGACAGTTACGCGCTCGCCGTCCCCCTCGATCAGCCGCGCATCGTCGGGCTGGCCTATGACGCAGGCAGCCGCGAGCTGTACGCCGGCTTCCACCTGGGCCTGAGCGCAGAAACGGCCAACTTCCCCTCCCAGGCCAGCTTCTCCCTGGCGCTCTACCGCAGCGATCCCGCCTGGGGCTTCCGAGCCGCGCTGAAGCGCTACTACGAGTTGTTCCCGCACTGCTTCACGAAGCGCAACGAGAAAGAGGGCATCTGGATGCCCTTCACCGACGTGAGCACCGTGGACGGCTGGGCGGACTTCGGCTTCCAGTTCCACGAGGGCAACAACAACGTGGCCTTCGATGACCAGGCGGGCATTTACAGCTTCGTCTACGTGGAGCCGGCCTCACACTGGCTGCGTATGCCCCAGGAGATGCCCCGCACGCTCGAGGCGGCGATGGCGCTGCTCCAGGAGCAGGCCGACGCGGGCAACCAGCAGGCCCTGGCGACGCTCACTTCCGGCGTCCACGACCCGGCCGGGCAACTGCGGGCCGCGATCCGGGACACGCCCTGGTGCGACGGAGCGCTCCTCACGCTCAACCCTCAGCCGGCGCTGTTCGAGGACGACCCGGACGCCATCACTCAGTGGCGCCACGAATCGGACAAGCTCTGGCGCGCGTTCCGGCAGGAGACGCAGGGGGTTGTGGGCTGGCGAGGCTTCGGCCAGGGCTACGAGGTGGCCGCTGACGGCGGCCGCAAGGGCAGCCAGGCGGTCAAGTGCTCGGCCGCCAAGCCCGGTGGCCGGCACGGGGCCATTCAGACGGTAACGCTGAAGCAGAATGCCCCCAGGGCGCTCATCGCGCGCGCCTGGAGCAAGGCAGAGAACGTCACCGGCGAGCCGGACAACGGCTACTGCGTCTACGTGGACCTCACCTACGCGGACGGGACGCCTCTGTGGGGGCAGACTGCGAGCTTCGAGTGCGGCACACACGACTGGCAGCAGGCCCAGGTGCGCATCGAGCCCGAGAAGCCCGTGAGAAGCGCGCAGGTCTATTTCCTGTTCCGCGGCGATCACACGGGCACGGTCCTCTTCGACGACGCCTTCTTCGGCGAGGAGGGGAGCGAGACCAACCTCCTGGACAACCCCGGCTTTGAGCCGGTGCAGGCCGAGCCGGCGGTCCTCGACGGTATCTACATAGACTCCCTGGAGATGGCCGCGAGCACGCAGAACTTCCGCCGCGAGCACTGGCGCTACGCCAACCTGCCGCTCACCTTCGCCACCCGCAGCGCCCAGGTGTGCCAGCTTGGCATCTTCAATACCGTCGAGTTCGCGCGCGAGCTGAGCACAAAGCTGCACGAGCGCGGCGAGATGCTGATGGCCAACAGCACACCCCACCGCTTCCCCTGGGCCGCCGCCTGGTGTGACGTGATGGGCACGGAGACCAACTGGTCGCGGCGTGAGGCCTATGAGCCGAACTCGGACACTACGTTCAACTACCGCCGCGCCATGTGCTACCAGCGGCCCTACCTGCTGCTGCTCAACACCGTCTACGACGACTTCGCGCCCGAGTGGGTGGAGCTGTATATGAAGCGTTCGGTGGCCTACGGCATCTTCCCCAGCATGTTCAGTCACAACGCGGCGACTGACAAGTACTGGGAGCGCCCCAACCTCTACAACCGCGATCGGCCCCTGTTCGAGAAGTATATCCCTATGTGCGCAAACTTAAACAAAGCTGGCTGGGAGCCTGTGACTCACGCTCGCAGCGACAATGACGCGGTCTACGTGGAGCGCTTCGGCCCGGGCGAGGATGGGGCGATCTATCTCACTGTCTTCAACGACAGCCACGAGGCGCGAACCGCGAGAATAACCGTAGATGCCGCAAACCTCGGCGTACAGGCCCCTCTGGCCGCAACCGAACTGGTGCGCGGCCAGCCGATCGAGCTGGCGCAACACGGCCAGGAGGCGCAGGTGCAGGTGGCCCTGGAGCCTGAGGACCTGATCGTCCTGCTCTTGAAATAGGCCCCTGCAGCGCGAAAATAGGCCAAAAGGGCCTTGCATTTAAGCCCGTTTTCCGTTACAGTAAGTGTGCTACGGACCGAATATCGCGCAAGAAGGGAGCAGGCTGATGGCAGACATGGTATTAGTCGTGACGACGAAGGGCTACGGCAAGCTGGTGGATCCGGGCGATTTCAGGGAGCAGAAACGCGGCGGAAAGGGCGTCAGGGGGTTCAACGTCAGCGCAGACAGCGGCCGCGTAGCGGCTGTGGAGCACGTCAAGACCGGCATGGGCGAGCGCGTTGTCATTTACACCGCTGGCGGCATGGCGATCCTGACCCCCGTGGACGACATCGCGGTGCGCAGCCGCACCGCAGGCGGCGTCAAGCTGATAAGCGTGGACGAGGGCGATGCCGTAGTCGGCGTGAACATGTAGCCCGCTGTCTCCAACTTCGCGTAGGTTGGGCATCCTGCCCGACAGAACAACGCGTAGGTTGGGCATCCTGCCCGACACCGTGATCGGCAGCCCCAGGAACTACGGGGCTGCCGGTTTTTTTGCGGCGGGGGACCCGCTCTCCTCGGGCAGGGACCAGACCGCGCGCAGGGAACTGTCCATCGGCATCAGGCACCGACAGGCGACAGGTACGGAGGTGGTACGCTTGGCATCTGATCGGGAGCAGCTCACGTGCCCCGCATGTGGGGCCAGCATCTACCGCAGTGACGATCAGTGCCTCAACTGCGGCGCCAGGCTGGATGAGGGCAGGCTGGCGGGCGCTGAGCCTGCCGCGGCTGAGGCCGCAGCAGACGCCGACATGCCGCCGCACGCCCCGGAGCCGTCCGGCGTCGAGTACGACATCGGCGCGGCCGCGCAACGGGGCTGGGACCCCGCCCAGGTTCTCGGCGGCGGGGGCTTCTTCGCCTCGTTCAGCCGTGGGTGGGTCTTCCTGCGCGAATCGGTCATCATGGCATTCCGCGACAAGGACCTGATGCTCCCTTCGTTCTTCTCCATCTTCGCCAACCTCGTCCTCCTGGGCGTACTGGCGCTGGCCCTGCACCTGACCGGCAACCTGGAGCCCTTGCTGTCGGACCGCGAGCACGAGGTTGGCGCGGCAGGCTGGGTCATACTGATCGGCATGGCCTTCATCGGCTACGTGGTGACCTACTTCTTCACCGGCATGACC
>CBFDBV010000131.1:0-11122 GCA_965603135.1 uncultured bacterium | reverse complement strand
GGACCGCGTCCACCTTGCCCCACGCGCGCGTGCCGTAGGTCTTGATGTGCGAGATTTGCACCGGGCAGCCGGAGCCCTCGCCGATGGCGATGGCCTCGGCCACCGCGTCCAGCACGCCCTCCGCCTCGGTGCGGATGTGACTGGCGTAGACGCCCCCGGCCGCGCCGATGGCCTTCGCGACCTCGGTGATCTCCTCGGTGGTGACGAAGGCCGGGAAGTAGCCCGTGGACATACCGAAGGCGCCCTCGTCCATCGCCTGGGCCGCGAGGTCCTGCATCTTGCGAACCTCTCCCGCGCTCGCCTCCTCCGCGCCGACCCCTGCCTGGGCACGGAGCGTGCCGTAGCCGACCAGGAGGGCGAAGTTCTGCCGGATCGGCAGTTCGGCGACCGCGTCCAGCCGCTCTCCTATGGGCCACGGCGAGCCGCCGCAGTTGCCGCCGATGAGGCTGGTCACGCCCTGGCGCAGCATGTTATCCACATCCGGGATGTTGAGGATGCCGCCCTCCATCTCGGAGCAGGCGTGAGTGTGCACGTCAATGAAGCCGGGCGCGACCACCAGGCCACTGGCGTCAATGACCTCGCGAGCGTCAGCGGCGGCGAGGTCGCCGAGCGCGTGAATGCGATCGCCGCAGATGCCGACGTCTCCCGGGTACGGTTCCCCTCCGGTTCCGTCAACGATGAGGCCGCCTCTTATCAGAAGGTCAAAGGTCATGCTGCTAACTCCTCTCAGGGGGTTGGGGCTACTCGAGAATGTAGACGTGCCGATCGTAGGGGTCGAAATGGTCCTGGAAGCCGCCGTTCTCCCACTCCGGTGTGTTGTCTCCGAACAGCTCCCGCACCTGCCATGTGCCGGGCAAGCCAGGGATATTGAAACGCACCTCCGCCGGTCGGTTGCGGGCATTGGCGGTGATGAGGACGACCCGGTTCTCGTCCCCCTTGACGAGCGCGTGGATACCGTCCGATTCGGCGATGGTCTTCTCCCCCGGGGCGGGCGGTTCCAGCAGTCCGTACTCGTCCGCGATCGTGCGCAGCTCCGCGTTCATCTCGCGGGTGGCGTCCCACTTGTGCTGACTGGCCGGGCGGTAGGTGAAGTAGCTGATCATTGACGCGCCGTGGATGACGGCCAGATAAGCCGCCGCGCGCTGCTCCTCGACGGTCGGCGAGCGATACCAGTGCGCGTCCGGGATGTAGCATTCGGTGTGGTACATCAGAGGTTTGCCCGGCTGCGAGCTTCGCAGAACGTCCGCGTAGTGCGGAACGGGCTCCAGCGTGCCGTGGAGGACAGCCGGATAGCAGTCCACCGATGACAGGTCGGTGAAGGGGCCGTAGCTCTCGATGGAGCCGGCGGTGGTCTTGCCGCCGCCCAGGTTGAGGAAGGCCGGATGGTCCGGGTCACGCTCGCGCACGAAGCGGTGCAGCCGCTCCACCCACTCGGCAGCGACGGTGTGGGGCTCGTCGCTGAACAGCCAGGCGAGCAGAGCCGGGTGGTCCTTGAGGTGGTTGATGAGCAGGTCGAGCCAGGCGCGCTTGCCCTCGTCGGTGTACCACGTCTCGAAGTCGGCATCATTCATGGCCGACTTCATGCGACCATCGGCCGGTACCGCCAGGACGGGGATGACGCGCACCCCGGCGGCCTGCGCGCGGTCGAGACATGCCCGCGCGTTCGCCACGCCCTCCTCGGGCGTCCAGTCGGCCCAGGGGAAGACGTTGCCGTACAGACTTCTCAACATGATGGCGAAGTTGCAGCCGTGTGCTGCAAGTTCACCGAAGTGATCGCCCACACCGGGAACCCCCCAGAAGCCTATGCCGAACCAGGGGCGGCCGTCAACCAGCAGGCATTCGCGCTCCCGGTCGAAGGCGATGGCTGAACCGGTGTGCGGGGGCTCGGATATGCCCAGCAACTCCACGGCGCCTTCGGGGATCTCGACCGCGACCTGTCCAGGCTCTGGATCGGGCCTGTTCACCGGCAGGTCTCGAAACGATGCGACCCACGGGCTGGCACTGTTACCCAGCTCAAGCTGCGCCCCGTCCACCCAGAGCGTCCCCTCCGCGGAGCGGTGCGTGACGGCCACATGGGTCTCATGCATTCCGTCCGGCATCGTGGCGGTGAAGCTGTGACGCTCCCACTGCGTGCCGACATCCAGCACCTCGCCCAGGCACCTGTCGGTCCACAGGAAGATGCCCGCCCTCATCGGATGGTCGGCCCGCAGGTATACGCTGAAGGTGTACGTGCAACCGGCCTGACAAGGGGCGAATATGCTGTGCACGCCGACTCGCTCGACTGTGAGCTTCACGCACGACCGGCCCTCCCACGGTTGCGTGGCGTCGATGCCCCAGCGCTCGGGTGAGTAGTGCTCCGGCGGGCCCGGGGGCTTCAGCGTCCGGAGCCAGCCGTCCGGCGCCGGAGGGATGCTGCTCACCTCCATGCCGCCGTTGAGGAGAATGTTGCCGGCCATGTCGGTGTGCATGAGTTCGACGTCATCGAACACGGCGTGTCCCTGTCCAACGTAGAGGGTGACGTTGACAGTCATGCAGGACTCCGGGATATGAATGACCATTCCGGATCGTGACCAGTCGTGCGCGCCGACAACAGTCTTCCGCAGGAGATATGGTCTCTGCGCCTCTATGTCGTTGCCGTCAGCGCCCTTGAACCAGGCAACGACGTTTACCTTCCCCTCGCCCTTCGACCAGAACGAGAACAGGTACCGGTCGCCATGCTTGCACGCCACGGACTGCCAAGCGCTGGCGTGGTGGACGTCCTCGGCACACTCAATGCGCAGGGCCTGTCCGCCACTCCGAGCATCGGTCACCACTGACCTTGCCTCCTGCGGATGTCCGGTCCACCCCTCCTCGCCGTCCTCGAACCCCGGGTTGGTGAGGAGGTTCGGGCCCTCAGCGTGCGCCACCAGGGCAGTGAGGAACGGCACCAGACAGATCAGGACACGTCGCATCATCCTCCTGCAAACGCCCCTGATAAGCAGGTCAAAGGTCATGCTCTGAGGCTCCTGGGAGGGGCAGGCTACTTGATGAGGTACACGTGGCGGCTAGTTGCGTCGTAGTGGTCGTCGAATCCTCCCGCCGCGTGCTCGATTGTGCGGTCCTCGAAGGCGACGCGGACGTTGTCGTCGGCCGCCAGGCCCGGCACCGCGAAGTGAACCTGTGCCGGGCAGGCTTTCGCGTTCACCGTGACCAGCATCACCCGCTCGGCGTCGCCCTTGACGAGCACATGAACGCCGTCGGTCACGATGATGGTCTGATTTGACGGCGCGGGAGGCCTGAGCAGACCGTGCTCATCGGCCAGCGCGCGCAGCTCGGCGTTCAGCTCGCGCACGTGCTGCCAGAGGACGTCGCTGGTCGGCCGGTAGATGAAGTACGAGATCAGCGTCGTGCCGTGGGTGATGGCGAGGTAGTCCATCGCCGTCTCCTCGGCGGGGGTCGGATAGCGGTACCAGTAGGGGCCCGTGAAGCACTGAACCCAGTAGTGCAGCGGCTTGCCGGGCTGGGCGGCGCGCACCAGCTCGGCGTAGTCGGCGATGCCCTCCAGCGTAGCCTCGCGCGCCGCCGGGTAGTAGTCCACCGAGACCAGGTCGGTGAACGGCCCGTAGCTCTCGATGCAGCCGGCGGTGCTCTTGCCGCAGCCCAGGTTGATGAAGGCCGGATGCGCCGGGTCGCGCTCGCGGAAGAAGCTGTGCAGCCGCTCGATCCACTCGGCCGGGACCGTGTGCGGCTCGTCGGTGGTCTTCCAGGCCAGCAGGGCCGAGTGGTCCTTGAGGCCCGCTATCACCCCCTCCAGCCAGGTGCGGCGCGTCTCATCCTGGTACCATTGCTCGTATTCCTTGTCCCCGAGCAGATGCATCCAGATGATGACCTTGAGCTTGAGCTGCCCGGCCCGGTCCAGGCAGGCGCGGGCATGCTCCAGGGACTTGGCGACGTCGAACTCCTCGGCCCCCTGGCCGAAGATGCCGCGCGGCGTCACGATGTTGCAGTTCATTCCCTCCAGCTCGCCCAGGTGCTCCAGCGGCACGCCCCCGAAGCCGACGCCGAAGAAGGGCTTGCCCTCAACGCTGAGGCACTCCCAGGCGTGGTCAACGTTAACCCCGGCCTCAGCGAGCGGGCCGGGGACAGGGCCGCGCACGAGATCGAGCGCCGCGGCCGGTATCTCCACCGTCACCTGTCTCGCCTCAGTTACCGGAGCCCGCGGCAGGTCGCGCAGGGAGGCGTGGAATGCCGTGGCGGTGTCGCCCACCTCAAGCTGGGCCGCGTCGGCCCACAGCGTCCCCTGGACCGGCAGGTGCTTGATGCTCACGCGGGCCTGGGAGAAGCCCTCCGGTATCTCGACGGTGAGCGTGTAACGCTGCCACTCGGTGTCCACCTCCCAGGTGGTGTCGGTGTAGTCGCCCCACCAGATGTAGGCGCCGACCTGCATCGGCCGGTCCGCGCGCAGGTAGACGCTGAAAGTGTGCGGGCTGCCTCCCTGGCAGGGGCCGATGATGCTGCGCATATCGGAGTTGGGGACCTCGCTCTTCAGGCAGCACTCGCCCTCCCAGGGACTCTCGCGCTCCACGCCCCAGCGCCCCGGCGCATTGACCGAGGGCGGGTGCGGGTCGGGGCCGCGAAGCGTGCGCCACCAGCCGTCCGGGACATCCGGGAGAGTGCAGACCTCCATCCCGCCGTTGAACAGGAGGTTGTCGGTCTGCTCGGTGATGGTCAGTTCGACGTCGTCGAGGATGGCGTGGCCGGCCTGGACGTAGAGCAGGGACTTGAGTTGCGCGCAGGCGAGAGGCGGTTCGACGATCATTGCAGTCTGCGACCAGCCGTGAAGGCCGATGGGTCCCCCGACGACAACGTAGGGACGGGGGCCAGGGAGGTCTTTCCCCTCGGCGTCCTTGAACCAGCCGAGCAGGGACACCTTCGCCTCGCCCTTTGACCAGGCGGAGAGCAGATAGCGCTTGCCTGGCTCGCAAGCGATGACCTGACCGGCGGTGACGTGGTGCGCATCGGCGGGACATTCCAGCCGCAGCGCCTGAGCGCCGGTGCGGGCGTCGGGCACGAGCTGACTGACCGCCTCATCGAACTGCCAGCCCTCCGCGCCTTCCTCGAAGCCGGGGTTGGTCAGCAGGTTGCCATCTTGAGCGTGCGCCAGGGCAGTCACCGCGAGCGCCAGCAGGCAGATCAGTACGCGCGACATCATGATCACCTCGGAGCCTTCGCGTGCCATCCAGTAGGGCGGGCTTCCAGCCCGCCATGCCACGGACCTACTGAACGCGGCGCTAGGAGTTGTTTCATAACCGTCGAGAACGGCATTGTCGGGCTGGAAGCCCGACCTACGCGAAATTGTGAAGGCGGGTCTAGAGCCTGTGCTCGATGAACTCGTTCTCGCACGGGTAGCCGTCGCTGAGGTGCAGGGCGCGGTCGCGGCACACGTAGAGGTACCCGTAGTGGCTGTGCCCGCCCAGATGCCCCTTGCGGCAGAGGCGGCCGTCGCCCTCCTCGTGGCGGAGGGCGCCCATCAGCGCCTCGAAGCTCAGCTCCGGCTGGGGGTCGGCCTCGATGAAGGTCTCGCGCATCCAGCGCAGGCGCTGGCGCGAGCTGACCGTCTGCGAGGGGTCGCGCTGGAACTCCTTGAGAGCGTCGGTCACGTAGTGGTTGGAGTTGCAGAAGACGTTGCGCTCGGGCTCGATGATCCCCTGGCGGTCGCCGGCCTTCTCCACCACCGACGCGTTGCCGCCCTCGTCCACGAGCGCGAAGATCTGCCCCTTGCCCGCGAAGTTGGTCTCCGTCATCAGGCTTAGCGCGTCCTCGACCGTCGCGCACTGCGCCAGGACCGGGTTCATCATGATGTGCTGAGGCATCCCGTAGCCGTCCTGGCCGGGGATGGCCGGCGAGGAGGACGCGCCGACCGCCAGCCCGCGCTCGTTGATGCCGGTCTCGGCCCAGATGTTGCCCGCCCAACTGACGCGGAAGGCGCGGTAGCCGCTGTCCGGCTCGACGCGCTGGAGCAGGTAGATCTCGCGGTCGTCGCCGATGTCGGAGGTCTTCCCCAGCAGCGAGCCGCGGTCGCTGGCGGTGAAGCCCAGGTTGGTGCACGCCGAGCAGATGGGCGCGAGGGCGTTGAAGAAGCTCAGGTGCTGGGCCACGGCCAGCTCCAGGTCGGCGCCCTCGGCGATGCCCTCGATCTCCTCGGTCAGCTCGGGGAAGTTGTCGCTCAGGAACGCCCACATAGCGTCTGCGTATTCGTACCATTGGGCGGGCCGCTCCTGGCCCCAGGTTGAGAGTTCAAGGGCGCGGGGAATGGCGTTCTCGGCCAGGGCGTGCCCGTGCTGGCGCCCGCGCTCGCGAGGGCTTCCCTGGGTGGTGAGGTAGAGCATAACGAGCGCCTCCTTCGGGTGGTTCGCGCGTGCCGCGCGTGATTGTAGTACCGCCAAGGGAACATGTCAAGCGGGCGAGAGGGAAGACGGTGGAGGGCGTCGAAGCAGCGACCGGACCGGGTTCTTGCACCGAGCGCATACGATCCACGCGTGCGGCCCTGGGCCGCTTGGGCAGCAGGCGGGCTGTGTGCGCGATGTCGAGTCGCTGAGGGAGGCGCAGAGCTTGAAGGTATTCATGGGCACAGACCTGGAGGGTGCGTCGGGGGTGACGCAGGAGCTTATGACCTTCGCGGACCAGGGGCGCTACCAGGAGGGCCGGCGGGCGCTGACCCGCGACGTGAACGCCGCTGTGTGCGGCGCCAGGGCCGGTGGCGCCGACGAGATCATCGTGTCTGACGGGCACGGCGCCTGCGGCGGGTACAACTTCATCTACGAGGACCTCGAGCCGGGGGCGCAGTACATCTTCGGCTCGCCGCGCGGGCAGTACGCCCAGGGCTGCGACGAGAGCGTGGACGTGGCGTTCCTCATCGCCTACCACGGGATGGCCGGCGCGTACCCAGCGGTGCTGGATCATACGCAGTCCTCGCGGGCCATCGTCGAGATTCGCCTCAACGACATCGTGCTGGGCGAGCTGGGGCTGGAGGCGGCGGTCGCGGGCCATTTCGGGGTGCCGGTGGGGCTGGTCACCGGTGACGAGACCACCTGCGAGGAGGCGCGGGCGCTGCTGGGCGAGAGGGTCGTCGTCGCGCCGGTGAAGCGCGCCTTCAGCAGGACCTCCGCGATCTGCCTGGCGCCCGCGGACGCGCGGCGGCTCATCGAGGAGCGCGCAAAGGAGGCCGTCGAGCGGGCTGACGAGTTCGAGCCGTTCGTCATCGAGCCGCCGGTGACGCTGCGGGTGCAGTACCTGCGCACCGAGCAGGCGGAGGGCTGGCGCCGGCGCGTCGGCGAGCGGGTGAGAATGGTTGACGCGCGCACGGTCGAGGCCGAGTGTGACGACGCCTTCCACGCGATGCAGATGTACGCGGGCTATGCCTGAGCAGCCTCAGCGCGGTGCGGGTGATGGTAGGGGAGGACCATCGTAGGCGGGCGGCGCCGGCTCCGTGTGTGGCCTCTACTGCCTCCGAGCTACTCGGTGGTTGCAGCCGTCGCCGCTGCGTCCTCAAGCGGCTTGGGCGCGCTGGCGCTGGGCGGGTAGGCCCTGTAGGCCCTCCACAGCAACGTGCCCGCGACGGCGAGTGAAAGCACGTCGCCAAGCGGCTGTGCGGCGAAGGCGCCCTCAACCCCGAAGTAGTGCGTGAGCACCAGCAAGGCGGGGACGACAAGCACCACGTTGCGCGTCAGCGTCAGCACCATCGCTCGCAGGCCCATGCCCATCCCCTCGAAGGTGCCCACCGCCATCATCTGGGGCTCGACCAGGAAGATGGTGCTGATCTTCAGACGCAGGGCCCAGACCGCCAGCCGCGCCAGCTCGGGGTCTCGCGCGAAGGGTGCAAGCACCTGGGGCGCAAACACAAGCATCACAGATGAGAGGGCGAAGCCCATGCCCGAGAGCCAGGTTGCCGCGGTCCGGTACGCGCGCCACATGCGCCGGTAGTCCTTGGCTCCGAAGTTGAAGCCCACGATCGGCAGCAGCCCCTGGTAGACGCCGGGGCCGAGCAGAGAAATGACCAGCCGCATGACGCGCAGGCTGAGGCCCTGGGCGGCGACAGCGGCAGGCCCGAAGCCGGCCAGCACCCAGTTGAAGACTGAGCCCACCACGCTGCGCGTGCAGGCTGAGGCAAAGGCCGGCGCGCCGACCTGAGCGATGTCGCGCAGGATCGGGAGCCGGAGCCTCAGATCGCGCCCCGCGATGCGGTAGCCGCTGCGGCGGCTGAGGAGGTAGACCATCGAGACCAGGCAGCCGACAAGCTGGGCGGTGAGCGTGGCCAGCGCCGCGCCCTGCAGCCCCAGGGCGGGGAAGGGCCCCCAGCCGTAGATCAGGAATGGATCGAGAGTTGCGTTGACCGCCGCCGACGCGCCCATGATGCACATCGGCATCAGCGTGTTCCCCGCCCCGCGATAGAGCCCGTTGAGCGTCATCGTGAGCATCAGAAAGGGGAAGCCGAAGGCGACCGTGGTCAGGTAGATGACCGCCAGAGGCACGAGTTCGCGCGAGCCGCCGAAGAGCAGTGCCAGCGACTCAGGGAAGGCGAGGCAGATCGTCGCCGTGCCGACGCCCATCACGATGGGCAGGGTGACGGCATTGCCTGCGATCCGGTTGACCTCCTCGAGCCGGCGCTCTCCGAAGCGGCGCGCGACCAGCGACCCCACGCCCGCTCCCGCGCCCATCCCCAGTGCGCCCGAGACCATCTGGAGCGGAAACAGCACGGTGAGCGCCGCGATGGCCTCCATCCCATTCTCCAGCCCCGACACCCACAGCGTGTCAATGATGTTGTACAGCGACATCACGACCATCCCGATGACACCCGGGATGCTCAGCCTGACCAACAGCCGGCCGATCGGGGCAGTGCCCAGATCGGCCGTCCGCTTGTCCATCGTCTGTTCTGCCAAGATGCGCTCAACTCCCGCATGCCGCCGCCGCCGGTCCCCGAGCCCCTGTCACCGGCTCCTGTCCAGATGCCGTTGGGCGTTTGCCACCATCCTCTCCAGCAGGGCGGTCAGGGTGCGGCGCTCCTCCCTCGTGAAGCCCTCGGTAAGCGCCTCGCTCCACTCCTGGTGGACCTGGCGCAGTTCCGACTGGATCCGCCTGGCCTTCTCGGTCAGCTCGACCCGTTTGATGCGCCGGTCATGCTCGTCTGGACTGCGGACCACGTACCCAGCCCTCTCCAGCCTGGCGACCGACCGCGCCACTGTCGCCTTGTCCAGCACATGCTCGCGGGCCAGGTCGTCCTGGCTCAGCCCCTCCTGGTGGTAGAGTCCCATGAGGATGGGCAACTGCGTGTCAGCAATCTCGTAGGCGATGGCCGCCTCCGCGAAACGCATGCGCGCACACCGGTGCAGCACACCCAGCAACCGCCCCACCGACCTATCACGTTCCATGGCACCACGCCCCTCTCCTATCGCGGTCGCAATGGCGTCGCCAATAGTTGCGTGCGCAACTACCGTAGCACAAAACAGTTGCGTACGCAACCTTTTCCGCAGAAGGAGCTGCCCACAGGTGCGCTGCCTGCCCCGTGCCCTCAGCGCCCTGCAAGCAGACAGCGCCAGTTCGCAGGTCGGGCCTCCCTGCCCGGCGAACTCAACCCCCGGGCGGGGCGTTCTTGCTTGCCTCCACGGTCCCGCCTCGGCGAGAGGACGGCGGCAGGCTTGCCGAGGCGGAGTTCGACAGGATACCTTTAGTGCGACGGAGGGAGACCATGAACCTGATCGTCATCGTCTGTGACACGCTGCGGCGGGATTTCCTGGGCTGCTACGGGAACCCGTGGGTCAAGACGCCCTCGCTCGATGCGCTGAGCGCCTCGGGCGTGACCTTCGATCGCTGCTACGTCGGGTCATTCCCGACCGTGCCGATGCGCCACGACCTGATGTGCAGCAATTACGTCTTTCACACCACCGGCTGGGCGCCGATCGCGCCGGGGAACACGCCGATTCAGAGTCGCCTGAGAGCGGCGGGCTATGTGACCGCCTTCATCACCGACCACCAGCAGCTCGCCAGCCCGGGGATGAACTATCACCAGGGCTTTGACGCGGTGCAGTGGCTGCGCGGCTTCATCCCCGACCCGTACATCACCGAGCCCATCGAGTACGAGCCGCCGTGCGACCTCGCCAAGCTGCGCGCGCCGGAGAACTGGCTGGACAAGTTCTATCGCAACATCTCGGTGCGCCGCTACGAGGAGGACTGGCCCTCGCCGCAGACGATGAGCGCGGCGATGCGCTGGCTGGAGCGCAACTACAAGCACGAGAAGTTCCTGCTCTACGTGGACACCTTCGATGTGCACGAGCCGTGGCTGCCGCCGAAGTGGTACACCGAGATGTACGATCCCGGCTACGAGGGCGAGCAGGTCATCTACCCGCGCTACGACTTTGCGGGCTATCTCACCGAGGCGGAGCTGCATCACGCGCGGGCGCTTTACGCGGGGACCGTCACGATGATGGACAGGTGGATCGGGCGGCTCGTTGAGAGGGTCGAGGACCTCGGCATCGCCGAGGACACCGTCATCGCCTTCATCAGCGATCATGGTTGGTATCACGGCGAGCACGGTTACATCGGCAAGCACACGGTGCTCGACCGCGACCAGGGCTGGCAGTTCTACGATGAGGTGGCGCGGATACCGCTGCTGATGCGTGCGCCGAACCTGCAACGGGGCGTGCGCAGCAATCTGCTGATGCAGCCGGTGGACGTGGGGCCGACGCTGATGGACATCATCGGGCTGGAGCCGCCCGAGGAGGTGCATGGCAGGTCGGCGCTGCCCGCGCTGAGGGGCAAGGGCGACCCGCCGCGCGAGGTCGCCGTGACCGCGCGCGACCTCAGGAAGGCCCCAGGCTACCGGACTTACAGCGCGATTCACGATGGCACCTGGACGCTGATGCACGCCGAGGAGGCCGCCGAGCCGGAGCTGCACAACGTGGTGCAGGACCCGAAGCAGGAGCGCAATGTCATCGCGGAGAACCTGCCGGTCGCGGAGCAACTGCACGCGAAGTACCTGGCGTACCTCGCCCGGATAGGGGCGACCGAGGAGCAGGTAGAGAACCGCCGGCCGCTGGGGCCGGCGGAAGGGGACAGTCATCCCGCCTGGGCGGGATGACGGCCCCCC
>CBFDBV010000130.1:0-11133 GCA_965603135.1 uncultured bacterium | reverse complement strand
AGGTCTACCTGCACCTCGACTACGGCGCTCACGGCGGCGGGCACGGCCATCCCGACAAGCTCACGATGATCCTCTACGCCCTGGACCGCGAGCTGGCGCCCGACGCGGGCCGCCTGGCCTACGGCGCTCCCCTGCACCGCTCCTGGTATCGGCAGACCGTCGCTCACAACACCGTGTGCGTGGACGCGCGCAGCCAGCAGGCCGCCGAGGGCCGGCTGACGCTCTTCCACGATGGCGAGGCGGTCAAGATCGTGCGGGCCGAGTGTGACACGGCCTACGCCGGAGTGATGCTGCGCCGCACCATCGCGCTCGCAGACGGCTACCTGCTGGATGTCTTCGAGGTGAGCAGCGACGAGGAGCATACCTACGACTGGCTGTATCACAACATCGGCGAGCTATCGGCCGGGCCGCCCACCCACCTCGTGGACGGCCTCCTGAGCGAGGAGCAGGGCTACCAGCACATCACCGACCTGACCGTGGCCGAGGGCGGGGAGAGCTGGCACGCCGACTTCGCCGTCCCCGACGTCGGCGGTGTGCGTCTGACTACGCTCGGCGAGTCCGGGACCGAGGTGTACTTCGGCACCGGATTCCTGGGCCGGAAGGTGGAGCCCTGTCCGATGGTCGCGGTCAGGCGACGCTGCACGGCCACCAGGTACATCTCGACCGTCGAGTGGCGACGGGAGGGGGACGCGCCGCGCGTGCAGAGCCTGGAGCTTGTGCCTGTCAACATTGCAGGCCGCCAGGCGAGCGCGGAGGAGGCCCTGGGCGTGAAGGTGCAGCGCGTGGATGGCTCGGACCTGCTGATGCTGGCCCCGGGGGCCCTGGGCGAGAAGCAGGCTGACGGCGTCACCACGAACGCCGACGTGTTCTTCGTCAGCAGGCGCGATGGCGACATAGTCGGCATCGAGCACATCGAGATACCGGACTGACCCCCGCGCACAGACCCGGGTCGCGCTGTGCTACGCCCCGCTCCACCGCTCGTGCATGACTATCTCGTCGAGCGCCAGGCGCTTCTTGGCCGCAGGCTCCTGCGCCGGGTAGCCCACCGGCAGCAGCGCCACCACCACCACGTCCGGCGGCATCCCCAGCAGTCGCTTCACCTCATCCGCATCGAAGGCCCCGATCCAGCAGGTGCCGAGTCCCTCGGCGGCCGCGGCCAGCGCGATGTGCTCCACGGCGATCGCTACGTCAATCGCGAAGCAGTTCAGTCCGCAGGGCATCACGTGGCCGGTCTCGATCGCGCAGGCTACGATCACCACGGGCGCGTCGCCCACGAACTTCTGCCCGCGCGCCGCATCCCCGAGGCTTTCTCGCATCTCGGCATCGCGCACCACCACGAATCTCCACTCCTGCCGGTTGCTGGCCGAGGGTGCCAGCCGCGCCGCCTCCATCAGCCGTTCCACCTTCTCCTCCTCCACCTCGTAGGACTTCCACGCACGTGCGCTGAAGCGCTTCTCTATCGCCTCCATTACGGTCATCGAGCATCTCTCCTTACCTCAGTAGCGAGTAACGAGTGACGAGTAGCGAGTAACGGCCTACGACCCGGGATGCCAACGGCCTTGCTTCTGTCGTTGCCGTCCCTTCTGTCCTTTTCGTTCTCTGCGTTCTCTGCGTCTCCGCCGTTTGCCTTTGCCGTTCCCCTTTGCCCCTTGCCCTTTGCCCTTTGCCTGCCGTTCTACGCCGGCTCAGCCACCGCATATGTCCCGGCGAAGTTATCCAGCTTCGCGATCGGCTCCTCGGGTAGATGCCCGGCAACGACCTCGCCCACGAAGATCGTGTGATCGCCCACCGAGATCGCCCGGTGCAGCTTACACTCGAGGTTCGCGGCGGCCTCCGCCAGCAGCGGCACATCTATCTCCGCCGCAGGCGCGGTCGGAATCTCGAACTGCGCGAACTTGTCCACCTCCGCCCCGGTGTGCGAACCGGCGTACTCCACCAGCGCCGCCTGTCCCTCTCCCGCCCACGCGAACACGAACTCCTCGGTCTGCTCGATGCACTCGTGCGTGTAGCGGCCATGCCCGATCGCCACGCACACCATCGGCGGCGAGCCCGAGCAGACCATCCCCCAGCCGGCGGGCATCAGGTTCGCCCTCCCCTCGGCGTCTCTCGCCACCACGAGCACGATCCACTCGGGGAACTTCTTCCCCATGGCCTCGCCCGGCCTGACCTGCTTCATCTGTATCCCTCCGCTCTCTCTGAGGTCATCTCCCTTGCTCCGGCAAGAGACTGAACACCGCCGTGTGATGCGGCGGCAGCGCCACCTGCGTTGTGTCGTCTGCGGCGACGACCTCGCCGCTCAGCAACTCCACCCATGCCGGCTTGCCGGTTATCCCCAGCGCCACCTTGTCCACGGTCAGCACGCCCGCGGTTTGCTCATCCAAGTCGTTGTGCACCGTGAAGTGTAGATCACCGTCGCTCCAGGTGCCAAAGCGCTCGGCAAACAGCCCCTCGCCCTCGACGCGTGCGTGGGTAACGGGCTCCCAGCCGGCGTAGGCAATGCGCTGCATGATGGGCATGAAGCGCCGGTAAAGCGGCCTGCCCCTCTCGAAGTCGCTGCTGCCGCCGCTGTAACCCAGCTCGGTGATCGCCGGGAACTCGCCGAAGGCCAGCCAGCGATGCATCACGGTCTCCTCCTGGCCGGCCTTCACCGTGCCGGGGTAGATGATGTGCGAAACCGGCTTCTGATAGGCCATCATTCGGTAGCCGCGCAGGTGACTGGTGGGAACGTCGAACTGTATCTCGCCGCCATGCTTGTCCAGGATGTGCCCGAAGAAGGTCTGTGTGTGCGGGTCCTGGCCGTTGTTGCCGGTGCAGAGCTTGCCCTGCGCGTGCATCTCATCGGAGATCTCTTTGACGAACTCGTAGAAGTTGATCCCGGTCTGGATGCAGACACGCCTGGTCGCAAGGTCGTAGATGAGCGGATGGTCCACGTACTGGAAGTGGTCGCGGCGGAAGTTCTCGCGCGTGCGTCCGGCGCTGAGCGCGATGTTGTCGAAGTCCACCCCGTCCAGCTCGCCACCGGCCTCGGCGGCGACCCTGACATGTCGCCCGATGTAGTACTTGCGCTCGCCCTCCGCCATGTTGGGCGAGGGTATCTCGGGATCGGTGGAGGTGGCGATGAACTCGATCGTCTCACTGTACGGGTGCAGGCGGAAGCGCCCGTCAGGGCCGTACACGGCCGAGTTCACCACCATCTGGCGACTGTCCTCGAAGGTCGCCCCTCCCCACCTGCCGCGCTGCGTCAGGCCCTGCCACTCGGGGCCTTCCTTGTACTCAGGCCTTGGCGTGAGAAGGATGTCCTCGATTCGCTCCAGGCTCGGGCGGCCGTTCTCGGTGCCCCAGTCGTAGCCCTCGGGCCAGCGGATGTGCGCCTCGGTGCCCATCGGGTGCACCAGCAGGTAGATGCCGTGGTCCTGCAACTTCTTGCGCTCAGGCCGCCCGAAGCCGCTCAGGTCGAAGCAGAAGCCGAAGTCCTCCGGGCTCTCCAGCTCAACGGGGACGCCGTGGCAGTACGTGCCCTGCCGCTCGGCCCGCACCACGAAAAGCTCCGGAAAGATGTCGTAGTAGCGCTGCGCCGCCGCCCGCATTCCCCAGGCCGGATCGTGCTGATAGATCAGAAAGTGAAACGATGCTGAGGAGGGGAACTTGGCCGTATCCGGCGCCAGCCCCAGGTTGTAGTCCACGCAGTACCCCGCCGCGGGGTCGTAGAAGAGGCGGAAGAAGCGGGGCTGATCCACGCGCTGGGCCAGCGATAGAGCCGTCCCCTCGCCGGTCACACACGCGAACGGGAAGACGGACACCTGCCGGCCGCGGCCGACGGTCCAGTCGGGGCCGTAGTAGCCGTACCGCTGGCCTTCGGCGATCTCGCGCGATTCTGCGATGTCGTCCCACCAGGTCCAGCCGCGCGCGTCGAGGGGCAGGTGAAAGGCCACCCGCAGCGGCCGGTCCTCGCGCGTGGTATCATGCACGATCCCATCCACCCGGATGTGATCCTCGTGCGGGGTGAAGGTGGCCTCCACCTCCAGGCTCAGGCCCTCCGCGCTGCCCTTGAACACGGCCCCCTCGCCCGCGGCCTCCGTCTTCCCCTCGAAGCGCGTGGGCGGCGCCTCCAGAGGCTCCACGCGCACCTCATCGAGGTCGAAGCGGCCGATGCTCTTGTAGACGTTGGCGTATACCTGGACGGTGGCGGTGTGGGCCTCCGGGTAGAAGGTGCGTGACACCTGCCTGAACTCGGCCGCGGCGCGGGGCACGCTGATGCCGATCTGCACGCTCTCGCCCCTCGCTGTCGGCACCTTCACCAGCTGCTTTCCGTCGTCCCACTGGGTGATGTAGAGGCCCGGGGAGAACTTCTCCGCGTCCGACCCGGTCCTCACCCGCGCTGTCAGCAGGTATCCTTTGCCAGGCTCCACCGGCACGTGCGGCGAGTTGACGTTCCCGGAGCCATCGGTCGTCTCCGAGGCGGCCCGCGCGAAGTGATTGCCGTCCTCCTCCGCGAGCTCCCAGGAGCCCGTGAGCTGCCAGCCAGCATCCTGCTCGAAGTCCCCACCCGGCATCAGGTTCTGCACGGCGCGGGCCACGTCTGTGACGAAGAACCCGCCGGGCTGCTCCAGCAACGGCAGCGCCCTCTGCCCCACCGTCAGCTCCGTCACGCTCCCGCCCGCGTCGAAGCTCAGCTTGAGGCCGTCCTGGGTCTCGACTGACACCTGCGCGTGCGCGCTCATCGCACAGGCCGCCGCCAGCATGATCGCTGCCATCTTTCGCTTGGCCCAACTCACCTTCATCCGCCTCCCGTTCAGCCCTCGATGCAGCTCTTGATGAACGCCAGGTGGCGCTGCGCGAACGCCCGCCGATCATCGCCTCCGGTCGTCTCCAGGACCAGGTAGCCATCGTATTCTATCTCGCGCAACGCGTCAGCGACCGCCGGCCAGTTGACGCCACCCTCGCCCAGCGGCACGTTTTGCTTCTCCGCCGTCATGTCCTTAATGTGCACCTGCGCCAGCAGGCCTTTGTCGCTTATCTTGCGCAGCTCCGCCGGCCCGTCGTAGCCCAGCCAGACGGCATTCCCCACGTCGTAGTACACGCCCAGCGCCTCCGACTCGGTGCGGTCAATGATCTCGAAGAAGTCCTCCGCTGTGACGGTGCCCTCGAGCGCCAGCGTGATCCCGCGACTCTCTGCCTTCGGCGCGCAGCGCCTCATCGCCTCCACCACCAGGTCCTTGTGCTCCTCGGTCTCTATCTCGTGGTCGCCGAAGAACGCAACCAGGATGTTCTGCATCCCCACCTCCGCGCAGGTGTCAATGAGGTGCAGCAGTATCTCGACGCACTCCTCGCGCACCTCCGGGTCGGGGTTCACGAACCCCAGCCGATTGAACCGCCCCGCGCAGCACGAGGGCACCTCCATCCCGGTCGCCTCGGCCAGCCGCCGAATCTGCCGCACGCCCTCCCGCGTCCACAGGACCTCCTGCTCGTAGTCAAGTCCGTTGAACGGCACCTCAAGCCCATCAAACCCCAGCTCCCGGCCCATCTTGAAGGCCGTCTCCAACTCCGGGTCCAGTATGCTCGCGATGATGCCGTACTTCATCCCGCGTCCCTCCTGTATGTGACGGCTCTGACGCCGACCATCTCTTTCTCTTCGCCACCCGAAGTGACACTCCTTCCCCGGCAAGAGGAACTCGCAGTGTGCTGCTGAACTACCTCTTCGCGATCAGTAGCCACCCCCAGGAGGAAGCATCATGAGCGAGCAGCAGCCCGCAGACCAGCCGTCCTGGCAGTTCTTCATCGTCCCCGGGTCGCACTTCGACTACGGCTGGTGCGCCAGCATCGCCGAGTGCCTGTCGTACGGAGACCTCATCATCAAGACCGCACTGGACGCGATGCTCGATGGCGACGAGGACTTCGCATACACCATCGAGTACGCCGCCTTCCTGCGTCACTTCCTCACCCGCTTCCCGGACTACGTGGAGCCTGTGAAGGAGCTCCTGGGCGAGGGGCGGCTGGAGATCGGGGGGATGATGGTCGGCCCGATGGAGCAGATCATCGGCCCGGAGGCCTTCGTGCGCGGCATCCTGCACGCGCGCTGGTGGGCCCAGGAGGCGCTCGGTTACACGCCGCGCGTCTGCCAGCATTCGGACTGCCCGGGCCATGCGCTGCAACTGCCGCAGATGCTCGACAGCGCCGAGCTGCCCTACTTGGCGTACTCGCGCTTCCATGCGCCCATCGCGCTGCACCGCTGGGAGGCGCCGGACGGCTCCTCGGTGCTGGCGGCGAACCACCCTGTGCAGCACAGCTACGGCTGGGGGCTGGCGGCGGTCCGCGCGTTCTTCGACGGCCCCCAGGACGAGCGGCTCGACCGTCTGCAGGCAGTGCTGGCGCCGCTGCGGCCGGCGGAGGAGGCCCCCGAGGACGAGTTCCCGGTGCGGGCAACCTGCTACTGGCCGGCCCCGCAGGTGCTGATGGCGGCCGAGAACGACCTGGGGCTGCCCGAGCTGCGCGCCACCGAGTTCGCCCGCCTGGCGACCGAGCTGACCGAGCACACCTTCCGCGTGGCGACCGTGGGCAAGTTCTTCGAGGCTGTCGCCGATGCCGAGCTCCCCACCTACCGGGGCGAGGCCCCGTACGCCTTCTATGCGCTACCTGCCTGCGACCCGGAGACTTATCGCCTCGCCCGCCGCGCCTGCGATGCTCTGTTCGAGGCGGAGGCGCTGATGAGCGCGTCGGACCTGCTGGGGCTGGGCGACTATCCCGACGCGGAGGTTGATGCCGCCTGGGAGGACCTCTTCGCCTGCCACGATCACAATGTGGCCGGCCGCCACGGCGAGTGGAACAACGAGGCCCGCCGCCAGGGCGCGCATCGCGCCAAGGTCGCGGGCGAGGAGCTTGCGCGCGAGGCGGTCATCGGCGTGATGACGAACATCGCGATGCGCGAGGACCTCGGCACCCCCATCACCGTCTTCAACCCCCTCGCCTGGCAGCGCACAGATATCGTCGAGACCTACCTGGAGACGGTCCCGCAGCGCAACGTCCAGGGCGTCCTCCTCCGCGACGAAGAGGGCAACGAGGTCCCGGTCCAGGTCACGCGCCTCCAGCACGTGCAGACCTACGACCGCGCGGGCGACTGCCGGATGCACATCGCCTTCATCGCCGAGGACCTCCCGCCGCTGGGCTACCGCACTTTCTACGCCCAGTTCATCGAGCAGCCGCGCGAGGGCCAGACCGACATCATCGCGGACCAACAGTACCTGCAGAACGAGCACTGGCGCCTTCAGGCGCAGAGCGGCCGCATCTCCTCCCTCCAAACGCGTAGGGCGGGCTTCCAGCCCGCCAGTGCCCGCGAACCCGAGCTTGCTCCTGCCGGCAGCGAGTTCCTCGGCGAGATGGTCTGCGTCGAGGACCTGCGCCACGACCTGGAGGATGCCCTGGAGAATCAGAGCGGCCAGCCCAGCGTGAACTTCACCGGCCGGTCGTGGTCATCGGCTGAGCATCCCGCGCGCGCTCAACTCACGCAGACCGGCCCCATCGTCGCGGAGATGCAGCTCCGTGGCCAGGTTCTCGACAGCCCCTTCGTGCAGCGGTGGCGGCTCTACCGTGGCCTGCCACGCCTCGACGTCATCACGGAAGTTGACTGGCAGGGCGCCGACGATATGCAGCTTCGCCAGCTCTTCCCACTCAACGTGCCCGACGGCCGCGTCGAGTACGAGACGCTCTACGGCTCGGTACGCTTCGGCCAGGACGAGCTGCCCGGCTCGTACAACAGCACGCCCGCGCGCTGGACGCAGAAGTGGCTGGACGTCTCCAACAACGAGTGGGGCGTCACGCTGGCGACGAGCTGGGGCTGTCATCTCATCGAGGGCACGACCATCGCGCCGCTCCTGATCCGCACCACTTACTCCTGCGGCACGCGCGCGATGCGCTACCGCAACCCCGGGCGGCATGCCTATCGCTTCGGCCTGGTCGGGCACCAGGGCAGCCGGACTGCCGCCTCCGCACACCGCCACGGCTATGAGCTATGCCATCCGCCACTCATCGGCCGCTTCTGCACTGCGCGGCCCATCACGAGCATCCCCAACGCCCTGGACCTGCCTCCCAGCGGCAGCTTCCTGGAGGTGGAGGGCGAGCACGCGGTCCTGACTTGCCTGCGGCGCGCGCACGATGGCGAGGGCTGGATCCTGCGCCTCTTCGACGCGGCGGGCGAGGGCGGGGAGGTCGGGCTCAAGTTCCTCTGGCCGCTGACCGGGGCCTCGCGCAGCAACATCGCCGAACGCATCGGGGAGAGGCTGAAGGTTGGGGGCAACTCGGTCCGCCTCGACCTCCGCCCGCACGAGATAGCGACGATCCGCGTCAGCTTCTAGGCGACACTGCGCCTCCGCCTTGCGCGGTCCTTCGCCCCATGGATGCCGAGGACGTGGTTGAGGTACGCCTTGTTGACGCGGCAGCTCTCGCGCGGATCCAGCGAGGTGTAGTCCAGGTCCACCACTATCCACCCGCCGAACTCGGCCTCGCGCAGTATCGCCGTCACCGTGCGGAAGTCAACGATGCCCGTCCCCAGCTCGGTGAAGCGGCGGTCCTCGCCCAGGTCCTTGAAGTGCACGTAGACCATCCGCGCCACGTGCCGCCGGAAGGTGGCCGGCACCTCGAAGTCCCCCAGCGACAGTTGCGCGGTGTCGGGCGTGAAGTTGACCAGCTCCGGGTCGGTCAGCGCCATCAGCCGCTCGAAGGGCTCCTGGTACTCGAAGATCGTCCCCCAGTGCTGGTGCCACGAGCAGACCAGCCCGTGCCGCTGGCAGAGCCGACCCATCTCGTTGGCGCCCTCGGCGGCGCGCGCGATCTGCGTCTCGGTCACGCCCGCGTCCGTCTTTCGTCCGCCGTCTACGAGCACTAGATGGCAGCCGACCGCGTTGCAGAACTCCGCCACGCGTTCCCCGTGCCTCAGCCACTCCTCCGTCTCCGCCTCATCGAGGAACCCGCACGTGTAGTAGAGCCCGGAGATCTCCAGCCCCGCAGCATCGAGCAGGCTTCTCAGCTCTCCGGGCTTCTCGAAGTACGGCTCCAGCACACGCGCGCTGTACTCGAACCCATCCCACCCTTCGCGGCTGATGGTGGGCACTGCCGCCAGCATCTTCTGTACGCCTTCGCCCTCGAACGTGGCCGGGTGATAGCCGAGCTTGATCACTGGTGTCACTCCTGCCTCGATCCGGCTGCGGTCGTTGCCGCTTCTATGTTCCCGTCTTAGAGTCAGCTATCGGCCATTTGGTTTCACTCTTCGGCCCCGGCGTTGGCGTACACCTCGACCTCGCTGAGCCACATGAGGTTGGGCCGGTTCACCGAACCCTCACCCGCCGGCTGCACCACCCGCACCTTATCCGCATTGATCCCCTCCAGCTTCACCACGTTCTGCAGCGTCGGCTCCTCGTTTCGCACCTCGGCGACGGTGCGCCAGCCGTCGCCCTCCGGCACCTGGATGAGGACATGGCGCGAGCTGTTGACCACCTGGTGCTCGTAGGCCCAGTGAAGCGCCACCGCGACCACCTCCGCCTTCCGCCGCAGTGTCACGAGCACCCAGTGCTCCGCCTCCGTGTCCGCTGAGGCCCAGGCGCGCTCCACGAAGGGCGCGGTCGGCGCGCTCATCACGGCGTCGTTCAGCGGCGTCGCATCGTAGCCCGCGTGGCTGCTGTCTACTTCCACGCG
Source organism: uncultured bacterium (assembly GCA_965603135.1). Lineage (GTDB taxonomy): Bacteria > Armatimonadota > Zipacnadia > Zipacnadales > UBA5352 > CBFDBV01. The sequence goes on along the minus strand of CBFDBV010000130.1, from coordinate 1,449 downwards.
CCCGCCCAGCTTCGCCAGCGCCAGGTTGACGCCCTCGATGTTGGGCGAGGGCGAGTACGCGACCTGCAACTCGGCACTCGCCGGCTCCCCCGCGTCGGGCGTGAACACGGCCTTGAGCTGGTAGATGCCCGGCGCCACGCCGTCGGGGATGTACCCCTTGAACTCGATTTCCCCGCTGTCGGCGCCTGCTGGCTCGATCCTCGCGGTTGCCGGCTCGACCTCAAATCCCTTCGGCAGATCGGTCAGCGCCACCGTGCCCGCTGGCGTCTCCCAGGCCGCGCTGCGGATCGTGACCACATATGTGCGGAAATGCCGAAGCGGACGGTCCGTGGCATCGGTCGCCTCCAGCGCCGCAGCCTGCACCGCCCTCACGTCGCCTCGCAGCACCAGCGGAACCTCGACGTTCCAGGGCGTCTGCCAGCGCAGGACCAGTTGAACGTGCGTCCAGCTCGGCTCCTGCTCAATTTGAGGCGGACGCACTTCCCACGTCAAGGCCTCCTGCTTGCTGCCATCCAGTGCCATCGCCAACTGATCAGGCCCCCGTACCTGCTCATCGGCCGGCTTCTCACCTGTCAGCACGCCAAGGTCCTCCCCGGCCGGGGATTCGACCGCCAGCGTGACCGCCGCAGCCTCTCCCGCTTCCGCCGACGGCCCCAGGCTCCAGCGCGTCCGCACCCCCGCCAGCAGCGCCATCGCCCGGCCCAGGTGCTCCTTGAGCAGCGGTACCGTGCGCTGCGCGTAGGCCTGAGCCTCCTCATCCCCCGCCTCCGAGGCAATCAGCTCATCAGCGGCCGTAACCAGCGGCGCCAGGTCCGCCACCCTGCCACCACCCGCGTCGAGTTCCTCCGACATCGCCACCAAGCGGCGCGCGAGGGCCTCAGCAGGCACCACCTGCGCCATCAGCGGCCCCCCTCCCCTCGAGGCGATCCGCAGAGACCTCGCCAACCGCTTGCCCACTTCTGCCGCGTCCGCAACTTCGGCCGCCGCCAGCCCCTGCGGCCACCCAAAGGCTAACACCACGGCATCTTCCGAGGAGATGGCCAGCGGCGGCAGCGGCAGGTCATACATCGCGCCGCTGAGCAGGTCAAGCGCCATGCCGAAGTCAGGGATCCGCCCCTCCAGCCCGGCATCCACCTTCACCTCGGCCAGCTTCGGCCCGCTACCGGCGTTGAACACCACCAGGTGATCCCAGTCCCCAGGCCCTCCGAACCGCTCGATCCAGATGCTGGGATCCTCGCAGCGCGCACCCGTCACCGGCTCCCAGCCGGCCTGGCTGAGCCGTCGCACAATCGGCACGTACCTCACGAAGTGCTCCCGGTCGCGCTCGTAGAGTTCCGGGCTCATGAAGTAGTGCTGGCTCCGCCACTTCCCCTCTTCCTTCCAGGAGTTCGTGAACAGCGACGGGTAGAGCGCGTAGAGCAGGCAGCGCTTGCAGTACGACTCGATCAT
>CBFDBV010000129.1:0-11133 GCA_965603135.1 uncultured bacterium | reverse complement strand
TGCCGCTCCAACTGCTCGGAGTCCGTCGAGATGTCCGAACCGCCCTCCAGGTACGCCTCCAGTTCCTCGGACTCCACCTCCGCCTGCTTGTCGGCGGCCACCGCTGACTTCACCAGCGCCGCATTCACCACCGCCGGCCGGCCCGTCAGCAGAACCGCGACCCGGTCCGCCGTGAACTCCGTAAGCTCCACCCAGCCCCGCGACAGCCACGAGAAGACCAGTATCGGAAACAGCAGTATCTTCCACAGGGCGTTGGCGCGCTGGATGTAGTTGACCGCCAGGCCCATCTTCACGTGGTGCGACCTTATGTGCCCCATCTCCCGGGCCACCATCACCGCCAGCTCCTCCGGCTTGAGCGCCTCCAGCAGCGACTTGGAGGCTACGATGGTCCCGGCCTTGCCCGGCATGGTGTAGGTGTAGGCCACGTCATCCTCAACGATGTACATATCCGGCTCTTTCATCCCCAGCCGCCGGCTCTGCTCCGTCAGCATCTGCTTGAGCTGCGGGTAGGTCTTGGCGAGCACCTTCGACTGCATCCCCGTCTCCCTGAACTGCTGCCGCCTCGGCCGGACGGCCAGCCAGTTCACCACCAGGATGCAGAGCAGCGGATACCCGATGATCTCTAGCGGAATCCACCACTTCCCATGGAAGCTGGAACTCATATGCGCCGCGCTCTTGCCGAAGACGTAGATGGCCACCACCACACCCGCCACCAGAAAAGCGCCCCCTAGCACGGAGACAGCCTGCCAGTATCCCACCTTCTCGCCCGGATACTGGTAGTCGGACAATCGCAGCTCAGTCTTGCGTTCGCGTTTCCTCTGTTTCCTTGCCCGCCGAGCCACTAGTCATCAGCCTCCTGGCGTTCCGGCAGGATCACGCGCACGCGATCCAGGTGTTGGTCATTGCTCTCGTCAATCACAAAGCGTACCTCGCCCTCGCTCAGCATTTCTCCCTCCTGCGGCATGCGACCTGCCTTCCCCGAGAGGAAGCCGGTGATGGTGTCGGCCTCCTCGGTGTCAAGCTCTGTCCCCAGGGCCTCGTTGATCTCCTCGAGCCGCGCCTTCCCGCTGACCAACGCCTCCCGTTCACTCACCACCACGATCTCCTCTTCCGGCAGGTCATGTTCGTCCTCGATCTCCCCCACCAACTCCTCGAGGATGTCCTCGATGGTCACCAGGCCCTCGGTGCCGCCGAACTCATCTATGATGATGGCGATGTGCACCTTGCTATCCCGCAGCTCTCTGAGCATCTCGTCCAGCCGCTTGGTCTCCGGCGCCAGCAGCGGCTCTCGCGCCAGCTCCGACAGCTTGACCTCCCTCTCGCCCCGGCTCAGACGCACCATCACATCATTGACGTAGACCACGCCGGTGATGCGGTCTATCGTCTCGGAGTACACCGGGATGCGCGAGAAGCCCGAGGCGACCGCGATGTCGGCCGCCTGCTCCAGCGTCGCGTCCTCGGGCACGGCCACGATGTCCACGCGCGGCACCATTATCTCCTTGACCGTCTTCTCGCTCAACTCGATCACGCTGTCGAACAGCTCACCCTCTTCCGGCTCGACCGTGCCCTCCTCCTCCCCAAGGTCCGCCGCCGCGCGTATCTCCTCGGCCGTGATGAAGTGCCGATGATGCTTCGGGCTGGTGCCTGCCAACCGCAGAACCGCGTTGCTGATGGCGGTCGTCAGCCGCACCATCGGCCCCACCGCCCACGTCAGCCGCGCCATCATACCCGCCAGCGCACGCGCCGCAGGCTCCGACCGCAGTGACCCGTACGTCTTGGGCCACAGTTCCGCGACCACCAGTATGCACGCGATGGTGGCGGCGTGCGCTACCATCTCGTGCCAGCGGGCACCATCCCCGTATATGTTGCGCACCACCAGCGTCATCAGCGTGGCTACGATCAGCACCAGCGAGTTGACCCCGACGACAGACACGCTCAGGAAATCAGCGTTCTCGGTCATCTCGACTATCTGTCTTGCGGCCCGGTCTCCCCGCCGCGACAGGGACCGCATCCTGCTCTTGCTCACTGACAGCAGCGAGGCCTCTGCCAGGTTGAGCACCAACACCCCCAGGAAACAGATGCCGATGATGACGCACCAGAGCACGGTCAGGATGGCGTTCAAGGTGACTCCGGGGCCTCCTCGCCCGTCTCTTCGGGGATCGTCTCCACCACGCGCACTCGCGATATCCTCGGGCCCTCCATCTCCTCGACCGTGATGGTGAGCCCGCCCCACCTGAAGCTCTCCCCGACCTCCGGGATGCGTCCCGCTATCTCCAGCACCAGACCGCCCAGGCTGTCGTGGTCCTCGGTTGGCAGCTCCTCAGCCACCAGGTTGTCCAGCTCGTGCATCGCGATGGTGGCATCACACACGAAGCACCTCTCGTCCACCATCACTATCTCCGGCTGCTCCACATCGTACTCGTCCTGGATGTCTCCGACGATCTCCTCCAGCAGGTCCTCCATCGTCACCACACCCGCGGTGCCTCCGAACTCGTCCAGCACCATCGCGATCACGGTCCGCTCACTCTGAAGCTGTCGCAGAAGCTGGTCCGCGGACAGCGACTCGGGCACATAGTGCGCCGGCCGCGCCACCACCTTCACCGGCCGGTCCATCTCACCCAGCCGCAGATAGGGCAACATATCCTTCGTGTAGAGAATCCCGGTTATGTGGTCCCGATCGCCCGCGTAGACCGGCAGCCGCGAGTGCTTGTGCTCAATGGCCCTCCGCAGCGCCTCGGCAAGGGACACACTCTCCTCGAGGCAGATCATGTCCGTCCGCGGAGTCATCACTTGCGCTGCCGTCTGGTCGCCGAAGTCCAGCGCACCGTGCAGCATCCTGCGCGTGCCTGCCGCCAGCGCTCCCTGGGACTCGCCCTCCTCGATCATCGCCTTCAGGTGCTCCTCGGTCACGGTCGGCAGGATGGTGTCCGCCCGCACGCCGACGAGGTACAGCAGCCCCCGCGCCACCAGCGCCAGAAGGCCCACAATCGGATACAGCAGGGCGCTGAACAGCCCCAGAAGCGGCGCTGTGTACAGTGCCACCTTCTCGGTGTTGCGCGCCGCGATCTGCATCGGCGTCGCCTCCGCGAAGATCAGCACCACCACCGTCATCACAAACAGCGCCACTATCGGCCCCACTGTCTCGCCCCAGAACGCAATGCCGAGCACCGTTGCAAGGTGCTCGGCAACATAATAGCTTCCGGTTATCCCGACAATCAGCGTCGCCAGCACTAGCGCACGCCGCTCCTGCAAGCCCAGCAGCAACCTGGCCAGCCTTGAGCCACCCTCCGCCAGGTGACGCACCCGCGTGCGTACCACGCCCAAGAAGGCCACTTCGGCGCCGGCGAATACCCCTGCTAGCACTACCAGCGCCACTAGCAGCGCTAACTCGCCGGCCTGATCTGTCTCCAAGACCGCCTGTCCTCCCGGGGTCCCTGCAACCCGTTTTCCAGAACCGGATTATAGCACACGGACAGCGGCAACGCAAACGCCCTGCTCACCATCCGTCGAGCCTTTTCGCCAACCACAGGCAGGGAATCCTCCCGCCTGCGGGAATATTGTACGCAGAACACCGGCTTTCCTTCCCGGTTCTGGAGGAGATGTGCTATGACCGTGAGCGCACAGGTACCCCCGCGCAGAGCAGTTGCATTCTGCCTTATGCTCTGCCTCGCCTTGTCTGCCGCCGACCATGCTGCTACCGATGGCCGCTCTCTGCTTCGAGCCACCGTCCCCGGCGCCTTCGGCGTTCGCTACCTTCCGGACCGCGCGCTGCTCACCTACACCGTCCCGCCGCAGCAGGGCGAGGAGGACTTCGCTCTCAGCCTCTATCTCCCTGAGCCTATGAAGTGGGGCTACCTGGACCGAGCGCCGCTCGGCCCCGCTCAGTACACCTGGGACGCCGAGGCCCGGCAGGTGCGATTGACCCTGCCCTTCGGCAGCCATCGCCTCCACCTGGGCTGGGCCGGGACCGGCAAGCTCCCGCCCGTAGGCCTGACCATCCCCGTCACAGCCGACGGCAAGTCGGTCGGCGCGCTGCGGGCCCGCTTCGACCTCAGTGCTATGGACGCCACCGGCTCCGTTGCCCTTGGCCCGGCCCAGGCCTCTCTGAGGCTGGAGCTGGCCGCCGAGGTTGACCCCGAGCGCGTCTCCCTCACCTGCGGCCACCAGACCATCCGGCGGTGGCGCAAGGCCGGGACCGCCCTGGTCGCCCGCAGCAGCTTACTGATGGGCGAGGGCCGGCGCCTCACGCTGCGCGTCGAGCAGTATGGCCTGGATTCCAGCCCCATCGCCGAGGTGCTCTTCGAGCGCGTACGGCCCCCCAGCCACGTTGTTCGCGCCGAGCAGGACCAGATCCCCGATGATGCTATCCTCGTGGAGGCCGAGGACTTCGCGGACAGCGGCGGCACGCCCGTCAGCGTCGAGCCCGGCTCCCACTACGACGAGCACGGCGGCGCCTCGGTCTTCAGCTTCCATGGCGACGGCGCCTGGCTGGAGTGGCTGATTGACGTCCCCGAGGCCGGGGAGTACGACCTCTATGCCCGCGTCGCCTGCGCCGACGACCTGTCCTTCCGCAGCATTCGCGTGGACGGCTCGCCGCCGACCGGCCTGGCCCTGGTGCAGTTCCCCAGCACTGGCGGGTGGGCGCACGCCCCCGGCGAGTGGTGGCTGGTCAAGATCGCGGGCACCGACGCGCAGGCTCCGCCGCTTGAGCTTGACGCCGGCGAGCATCGCATTCGCTTCACCGGAGTGCTCGAACACCACCTGAACGTTGACTACCTGCTGCTCGCGCCTCATCGTTGAGGCGCTGCGACCGGTATTTCGCGCTTGACATTGCCGGTGGCGTAGCCTATAATCACCGTCGCACCGAGCCGTGGTGGGGGGGGTTAGCACACACTTGAGCGCCCGCTGTTGTGGCGCTACCCAGAGCGAAATGGGAGGGTGATGCACTGTGTCAACTCGGAAGCGCGGCTTCACGCTCATCGAACTTCTGGTAGTGATCGCGATTATCGCGATCCTGGCTGCCATCCTTTTCCCGGTGTTCGCCCGAGCCAGGGAGAAGGCGCGTATCACTTCCTGTCTGAACAGGGTCCGGCAGTTGGGCACAGCCTTCGCTATGTACAGGTCCGACAATGACGGCCGTATGCCCTTGGACTGGTATCGGGCGGAGGACGACAACATCGCCTACCGCTGGATCCACGTCATCTATCCCTACATCAACAACTACCAGATATTCCAGTGCCCGAGCCTCGAGACGGCCGGCGACCGCGATTGGTCGCCACCTTACAGCACTCCCCCGCCCCTCAGTTCGTACTACTACTGCCACTACTACCTCGCCAGCATTTCCGAGACCGAGGTCAGGAATACCACCGGAACCATTATGCTTATGGATGGCTGGTACTTCCCAGACAGGCCCCTCGACTGGAACCGTGGCATGTTCGACTCACCGAGCGCCACAGCCACGATAATGGCTGATTGGGTCAACAACATAGACAGGGAGGGGCCTGACTACGTGAACCGAACGGTTCTCACCCAGATGCACCGCCACAATGGCGGTATGTGCGTGGCCTACTACGACGGCCACGTGAAGTGGATAAACCGCGCGGATCCGATTGACTTCACGCCGACTGGCTGACCAGGTGTGCCTCGCCAAGTAATCCGGAGGGTCGGGGAAGCTCCCCGGCCCTCTTTTCTGTCGCCGCTGGTGACCCCGGACCCGAACCATTCGCGTAGGTCGGCCTGGTCACCCCAGGCCCACCGAATTGACAGCGGCGCGCCCTTGCCTTATACTCTGTGCGACGCCCGCGCCACGCGCCTTCCCGCGCTAACCAAGGAGAGCTACCAGGATGCAGGCACGTCCCAGGGTGTGGATACCCACCATCGTAGCCATTTTCATCGCTGCCTTCCTGCTCGGCTTCGCGCCGATCCGCCGGGTTCAGACCGGCGGCTTTGCCGTGGACAGCCTCTTCGCGTTCACTTTCGCCAAGCCTCTCGTCGAGGCTGACGCCGAAATCGAGGCCAGGGAGAAGGAGATCGCCGAACTCCTGGAGGGCAAGAGCCTCGAGATAGACCACGTCACGCTCCAGGACGACGATCTGCTCGAGGTCGAGACCATCGCCCTTGACCAGGCACAGGCCGACCGGGACCACGACGCCATCGTTGCTGCCCTCAAGGAGAAGTACGGCGTCCTCTCCGACGCGCGGCTTGCGGGAGAAGCTGAACGAGAGCAGCCCCTGGCCGAGTGGGGCCCCTTCGCCATCTACCGCCCCCGCCCGCAGCTCAAGTTGGGCCTCGACCTCCAGGGCGGCGCCCACGTGGTGTTGCGATGCCTCTCCAGCGCAGAGATGACCTTCGTCAGCCCCGAGGATAAGCCGTTCGTCAAGAGCAGCCAGCCGCAGCCGGATGAAGGGGAAGGCCCAGGCTATGAGCCGCCACACACCGCCGAGACCCTGAGGGCGGCCCTGCGCAGTCTCCTGGTGGGCATGGACTTTCCGGCCTCGGAGATTGATATTCCCGTGGTCAGCGCCAACCGCCTGGTCCTCGAGACCAGGCCAGCCAACAAGGCGGAGGCCGAGAGGCAGAGCAAGGCCATCGAGGACTACTTGCACGAGACCTATCCGAGCGTGGAGATAGAAGTCGGCGAGATGAGTGCCGTCTTCGTCGAGCCCGAGACCGCCGATAAGGTCAAATACATCATCGAGGAGCGGCTCTACTCGATGGGCGAGATCCGGGAGCCGGTGATCCAAAAGCAGGGCGACGATCGCATCATCGTCGAGATGCCCGGTGTCAAAGACCCTGAGCGGGTCCTCAAGATCCTCAAGGACACCGCCATGCTCGAGTTCCGCCTCGTGCCCGAGCGCTTCAAGGCCGTTGCGGCCGAGATGGACATCTACGATGAGTGGAACGACGAGGAGAGCGGGCAGATTGTGAGCTGGGATGTCGTGCGGGCCGAGTCCAAGGTCGAGTTCACCGGCCGCGACCTGATGGCCAACGCCACGGTTCAGTCCGGCCAGACCAGCGACTGGGTCGTGGCCTTTGAGCTGAGAACCAACAAGAAGGATGACTTCCACGAGTTCACGCGGCGCAATGTGGGCCGGATAATGGCCATCGTGCTCGACCGCGAGTGCAAGATGGCGCCCGTGATCCGCAGCGCCATCCCCGGCGCCGGCATCATCGAGGGCAATATGACCGCACAGGAGGCCGGCGACCTCAAGCTCCTACTCAATGCCGGCGCTCTGCCGGTGCCCCTGGAAATCGTCGAGAACCGCACCGTCAGCGCCACTCTCGGCCAAGACTCGATCCTGACCAGCCTGTACGCGGCCCTCGTCGGCGTGGCCGCGGTCATGGTCTTTATGATCGTGTACTACCGCCTCCCCGGGGTTCTGGCCGACGTGGCCCTGCTGTTGTACCTGGCGCTCGTTGTGGCCGTCACCGCTTACTCCGGCGCTACGCTCACGCTCCCGGGCATCGCCGGCATTATCCTCTCTCTGGGCACCGCCGTGGATGCGAACGTGATCATCTTCGAAAGGCTGAAAGAAGAGCTCTGGGCGCGCAAGTCTATGCGCGCCGCCGTTGTCGCCGGCTTCGACCGCGCCTGGACCGCCATCCTTGACGCCAACGTCACCACCCTGATCACAGCGGGAGTGCTCTACTGGCTGGGCACCAGCCTCATCAAGGGCTTCGCCGTGATGCTCTTCATCGGCATTATCTGCCACCTCTTCACCGCGGTCACGGTCACCAGGTGGCTGCTCACCATGGTCGCGGAGACCAGGTGGGGCCAGAACCGCCGCCTCTACGGCGTCGGCGAGCCCGACGAAGACCAGCAGGCCGAGCAGCCCGAGCCTGCCTAGAGCCGCCGCCGGCAGATAGCTGCGCCCGCCACGCCGCCCAAGTCGCAAGGAGGTCAACAGGTGGATTTCTTTCGCAGGCAGAACTGGGACATCGTACGCTACACCTGGCTGTGGTTCGCCATCTCCGGGGTGGTCATCGCCATAGGACTGGGGGGCTGGATCATCCACGGGCTGAACTTCGGCATAGACTTCACTGGCGGCAGCCTGCTCCGCTACAAGTTCGAACGGGCCCTGGTCACTGAGCCTGGCGAAGTCCGTGAGGTCGACGCCAAGACGCGGGAGGTGCTCGCCAAGCACGGGCTTGAGACGAGCCTGATACAGGTGGCGGGCACCGACGAGCTTTACATCCGCACGCCCGCGGTCGCCAACGATGAGGAGGCCCGCAAGCAAGACGAGCAGATCAGAGCCGGCCTGTCCCAGGTCTTCAGCGAGAAGGGCGAGATCGAGCAGTTGGGCCGGGAGACCGTCGGGCCTGTCATCGGCCACATGCTGCGGCGCTCGGCGATCCAGGCCCTCATACTGGGCATAGCGCTCATCCTCGTCTACATCACCATCCGCTACGAGTTCCGCTTCGCCGTGGCCGCCGTGCTCGCGCTGCTGCACGATATGCTGATACTCATCGGCGCCATGGCTCTGCTCCAGGTCGAGCTCAACACCTGGTTCGTGGCCGCGATCCTGACCGTGCTGGGTTACTCGATGAACGACACGGTCATCATCTTCGACCGCATCCGAGAGAATCGCGGCCTGCACCGCCGCGCGCCGCTGGGCAGCGTCGTCAACGTCAGCTTGCTCCAGACCATGGCCCGTTCCATCAACACGGTGTTGACGACGCTCTTCACGCTGATCGCACTGTTCGTCTTCGGCGGCGCCACGATCCACGGCTTCGCCCTGGCGCTCATAATCGGTATTGCTTCAGGCACTTACTCCTCGATCTTCACGGCCAGCCCGGTCGTCGTGCTCTGGTATCGCTGGGCGGAGCGGGCGAAGCGCGTCGTGCCCGAGGCTCGACCCGCCGTGGCGGCCGCAACTACCACGCCCGCGACCACCGTTCCCGCTGAGGGCGAGCCGGAGGGGGCGCCTGCCGGACGGCCCAGCGCCCGCGAGACCATGCGGGAGGCCGAGCGTCTTGCTCAGGAAGAGAAGCGCGAGCGCCGACGCGACCGTCGCAAGGCGAAGGCCACGAAGCAGGCTCCTCGCAAGCGCAAGAAGCGATTCTGAGAACGACGGGCAAAGGGCAAAGGGCAAGGGGGAACGGCAAACAGCACCCGTTGGCCGTTGGTTGTTAGTCGGAAGTCGGTAGTCGGAAGTCGGTAGTCGGATGTCGGTAGTCGGATGTCGGTAGTCGGAGGTCGGAACCCGGATGTCGGAGCGCGAGAAGATACTGAGAATACTGCAAGTTGAGGCGCGTGCCGGATGCGACGACATCGCCGAGCGCCTCGGCATCTCCCCCGAAGAGGTCGAGCAGGCCATTCGACAGCTTGAGGAGGAGGGCGTCATCCTGGGCTACCGCGCGTTGGTGGACTGGTCACGCAACGACATCGAGCGCGTTTATGCCTTCATCCTCGTTGAGGCGACACCCGAACACGGCGTCGGCTTCGAGAAGGTGGCTGACACCGTGGCGCGCTTCGAAGAGGTGCACTCAGTCCACCTCACCTCCGGCACCGCGGACCTCACCATTGTCGTCGAGGGCGACGACTTCCGCGAGATCGCTCGCTTCGTGGCCGAGAAGCTCGCGCCGACCCCCGGCGTCGAGGGCACCGCAACCTCCTTCGTGCTCAGAACCTACAAGCTGGAGGGCCTGATCATCGGGGAGGCGCCTGCGGCCAGGAGGCTCGCGGTCACCCCATGAACACCCGGCCACCCTCCTCGCGGCTTTCCCACCTCGCCGCTGACCTGCAGCCCTCCGGCATCCGCGAGTTCTTCGACCTCGTCGTCGGGATGGAGGACGTCATCAGCCTGGGCGTTGGCGAGCCCGACTTCCCCACCCCCTGGCGCATCTGCGACGCCGTCATAGACTCGCTGCAGCGCGGCAGCACCTCATACACCAGCAACCACGGGCTTCTCGAGCTTCGCGTTGAGATAGCCCGCTACCTTGAGCGCCGCTACGGGCTCCAGTACGACCCCGAGACCCAGATCCTCGTGACCGTCGGCGTCAGCGAGGCGCTCGACCTGGTGATGCGCGCTCTGCTCGACCCCGGCGACGAGGTTCTCGTGCCCGATCCCTGCTACGTCTCCTACGCCCCGTGCGTGACGCTCGCCCACGGGCGCCCGGTGTTCGTCCCAACCGGCATCGAGGACGAGTTCAAGCTCCGCCCGCAGGCGCTCTCGGCCGCCATCACCGGGGACACGAAGGCGCTGCTGATGGGCTATCCCAACAACCCCACCGGCGCGGTGATGACGCGCGACGAGCTGGCGGCCCTCTCCGACGTTGCCGTGGCCAACGACCTGATCGTCATCTCCGACGAAATCTACGCCGAGCTGACCTACGAGGGCGAGCACGCCTCGGTGCCCACCCTCCCTGGAATGTACGACCGCACGATCCTGCTCAACGGCTTCTCCAAGGCCCACGCGATGACCGGCTGGCGCATCGGCTACGCCTGCGGCCCGGAGGAGATCATCGAGGCGATGGTGCGCGTCCACGCCTACGTGGCTCTGTGCGCGCCGACCGTGGCGCAGACCGGCGCCATCGAGGCGCTCCGCAACGGCGACGGCGACTGCGCCCGGATGGTCGCCGAGTATGACCAGCGCCGCCGTGTCCTGGTCAATGGTCTCAACCGCATCGGCCTGAGCTGCTTCGAGCCCAGGGGCGCGTTCTACGCTTTCCCCTCCATCGAGGTCACCGGCCTCAGCTCCGCCCAGTTTTCTCGCGCGCTACTGACGGATCAGAAGGTCGCCGCGGTACCGGGGTCAGCCTTCGGCGAGCGTGGCGAGGGCCACATCCGCTGCACCTACGCCAGCAGCATCGCCGACCTGCGCGAGGCGCTCGCTCGCATGGAACGCTTCCTCTCCCGGCTCGCGGCCGGCGAGGCTCAGGTGCCCGAGTGATGCCCCTTGCGGCCGCCAAGCGTGGCGAACGAGCATGAATGAGACGGCCTCGCCCCCGGTTGCCGCAACCCCGCGCATCACCTGGTGGAAGCTGGGCGCGGTCGTAGCCGCCGCCTTGCTCCTCTACCTCTGTTTCCCTCCGGCCGATCTCGGCCCGCTTGCCTGGGTGGCGCTGGTGCCGTTCTTCTTCGCTCTCAGCCAGGTGCGCCCGGCAGGCGGCGCGCTGCTGGGCCTGCTCTTC
>CBFDBV010000128.1:0-11165 GCA_965603135.1 uncultured bacterium | reverse complement strand
TGAAGCCGGTCAGCTCGTCCACCGCGAAGAGCGCCTTGCGCACCAGGCTGTCGCGGGGGACGCCCACGTCGGGCGCGTGGGAGACGATGTCCTGGACTATCTCCTCGGACACGCCGCGCTCGCGCAGGATCTCGGCGCCCTTGAGAGGATGATCGGGCAGCGTGGGGTGGACCTCCCAGTCGAAGTCGTGCAGCAGGCCCACGTTGGCCCAGTAGTCCTCGTCCTCGCCGAGCTTCCGGGCGTAAGCGCGCATCGCGGCCTCGACCGCGTAAGCGTGCTTGCGCAGGTTCTTGTTCTTCGTGAACTCGTGGAGTATCTCCAGGGCTTCGTCGCGGGTCATCTCTCGCATCTCCCTGAGGTCGAATCGGTCCTGTCGGAACGAACGTATGCGCAAGGCATTTCGCCGCGACCCACCGCAAGCCTTCCTCGTTGACGAAGGACGCGGAGGGTTTGATCGGCCGCCCGCGAACCTTGCACGGGCGTAGAGCGAAGCTTCGGCAGGTGAGGGCAGCCACCTTCGCCCCGCTTCGCGCGGCTACAGCGGCCAAGCCTGCTGGCACGATACGGGGAAGGGCGAGCGAAATCCGCGAGTTGAAGAGGGCGGTCGGCAATGAATGAGCTACCAACGCGCATCGGGTTCCTGCGCGTGCTGGAGCGATGGCCCCGGTTCGCCGAGCAGTACTGGTGGGACGATCCCGAGCGGCCCGACCTGGGCTGCTTCGGCAGCGGCTACAACAGTTGGGGAGTGCAGACCAACCAGAAGTTCCTGGGCGCCTGCGCGGTGCTGGCCGCCGACCCGGAACTCGACGAACAGGCCGCCGGTCGCAGCCACGAGGAGCTTCTCGACAGGGCGCTGCGCGCACTGCGCTTCTCGCTGGCAAGCCACGTCAGCGGCGACCATCACTGCAGCGATGGCACGCAGTGGGGGCATACCTGGATCTCCGCGCTCGGGGTCGAGCGGATGATGCACGGCGTGGACGCCATCGCTGAGCAGATGACCGAGGAGGACCACGAGGGCCTGCGGCGGATGCTGGTCTCCGAGTCGGATGCGCTCTTGGACCTCGAGGTCACGGCGACCAAGTGGGCGGCGGATGGCGGCAACCGGCCCGAGTCCAACATCTGGAACGGCGCGCTCCTGGCGCGCGTGTGCATGATGTACCCCGACGAGCCGCGCGTGGAGGCGTGGATGGAGAAGGGCCACCGCTTCCTGGTCAACGGCATCTCCATCGAGGCCGACGCGGAGGATGGCACGATCATCGCGGGGCGCCCTATCAAGGAGTGGCACGTGGGCCCGAACTTCTTCCCCAACTACGCGCTCGATCACCACGGTTACCTGAACGTGGGTTACATGGTCATCTGTCTGAGCAACATCGCGATGTTTCACTTCGCGTGCAAGTGCGCGGGATGGGAGCCGCCCGAGGACCTCTACCATCACGCCGGGGACCTCTGGGCGCTCGTCAAGCGGCTGATCTTCGGCGACGGCCGGCTGCTGCGCATCGGCGGCGACACGCGACAGAGGTACTGTTACTGCCAGGACTACCTGCTGCCGACGCTCGTGCTCGCCGCGGAGTACTTCCGCGATCCGCATGCGCCGGCGCTGGAGGCAGGAGCGCTCGATCTGATCCGCCAGGAGCAGGCGGCAAGCGCCGACGGTAGCTTCCTGTCCCAGCGGATCGCGACGCTTCGCGAGACGAACCCGTACTATTACACGCGGCTGGAATCCGACAAGGCCGTGGTGCTCTCTATGAACGCGTACTGGCGGCGCGTGCTCGACATCGAGGCTCCGAAGCTGGAGCAGGACTTTGAGGAGGCAGTGGCCGGAAGCTGGGAGGAGCCCGAGCACGGGGCGGTCTTTCATCGGTCGCGGCGGCGGATGGCCTCGTGGAGCTGGCGGGCGAGTGAAGCGCCGCAGGGCCTGTGCTTGCCGCCGGGCTCCGGGCACCTGGCCGAGTGGTGCGCGAACCTGGGCGGGCTGGTCGGGCTCCTGGGCGAGACCGGCAAGCGCACCGTGCTGCGACACGAGCAGGCGTCGTTTGACGGGGGCTTCCTGACCGTGGGCACGATGGCCGACAGCACCCAGGCGAGCCTCAATGAGGGCTGGACGGCCACCGAGCAGGCTCCGCACCAGTACGCCGTCGCCGCGCTGCCCGACGAGCGCACCGTGATCGTGCTGGAGTACTGCCGGCTGGGCCTGCGTACCTACCTGAGCGAGGTCAAGGGCCTCAAGCTCAACGTGCCGAACGATCTGTTCAACGGCTACCGGCGGACGTACGTCACCGAGGCCGGTGAGGTGATCGCGGACGGGACGGGCGAACAGGTGCTGGAGCTGGGGTCGCGCTGGGTCAACGTTGAGGACCGCATCGGGGTGGTCGGCATCTACGGGGCCGAGGGCTTCACGTTCTGCCAGGCGGGCAAGCGTCGGGCGGGATACGGCGAGAGCCTGTACTACGACGAGCTGTGCTTCCCCTGCCGCGTCGGGACCCACGACGTGGACGGCGGGACCGTAGTGCTGGACTGCGGGAGTGCGGTGCTCTCCGGCGCGGATCGTGAACAGACGCGCGAGCTTGCCGAGGGCGGCGTCGCGAGGCTGGAGTGCGACGGGGGACTTGCGCGGGCGGTGGAGGTTGCGGGAGCCGATGGGGAGCAGTACGTTCTCTGGGCGGACTTCGGCGGGGATCAACCGAGCGCGAGCCTGAGACTCGGCGAGAGGGTGCTCGCGAGGGTGGGATAGCGAGTCGCGGCGGGACCGCCACGAACGGCGTCCGACGGCACTGAGATCCGAACTTGTGAGGTGTGCCACCTTATGCGGAGCTATCTGAACGAGAAGACCGGAGCGCATCCGTTCGATCACGAGGCGGACGCGCCCCGGCCCAACGTGTTCCTCATCACCGCGGACATGATCCCACCGGAGAGCTACGCCCCGGACAGCCCCATCCGCGAGCATCTGCGCACGCCGAACCTGGATCGGCTCATGCGCGAGGGAACGCGCTTCACTGACGCCTTCAGCGCCTCGCCGCTGTGCGGGCCCTCGCGTGCGTGCTACCTGACCGGGCGCTATCCCTACCTGACCGTCAACGAGGAGCGCGCCCACGACGGCTCGGAGTTCGCGCTGCGCGGCGAGGACGCGATCTTCCCCGAGTACCTGCTTGCCACCGGCTACCTGACCAAGCACGCTGGCAAGTGCCACGTGGGCACCACCAAGTTCATGGACGCCTTCGGCGAGAACGACACGCCCTGGAATCGCTGGGCGCCGCCGCTGGGCGATGACGACGGCTACCTGCGCTATCTCCGGGAGCTGGGCGTGCAACCGCCCGCCTGGCGCGACCCGGTGACCGGCCTGCGCCCCGATCGCAAGACGCCCGGCAACAGCTACGGTGGCTGGGTCGTGCAAGAGGGCGGGGACGAGCTGCCCGAGGAGGCCACGTACAGTCAGTACCTCGCCTGGCTGGCCTGCGAGAGCCTGGAGAGCGCGCTCACGCAGACGCGGGAGACCGGCGCGCCTATCTACCTTCAGCTCGACTTCTTCGCGCCGCACCAGCCCTTCCTGGTGCCGACCTGCTACCAGGAGCGGGCCCGGGAGCTGGCGCCGCACATCGAGCTGCCGGAGAGCTACCATGAGGCGATGAGCGCCGAGGGCGAGGCCTGGCCGCGCGTGTACCAGTTCTACCTCAAGAACTGGGGGCTCTACGATGAGGCCACCGCGCGCCGGTACATCCTGATGAACTTCCTTCAGATGGAAGCGCTGGATGCGGCAATCGGGAGGTTCCTGGAGGCGCTCGACGACCGCGGCCTTCACGAGGACTGCCTGCTGATCTTCGCTGGCGACCATGGGGAAATGAACTGCGAGCGCGGCCTGGTTGACAAGGGCGTCTACGGGCACCCGAAGGTCGCGCGCGTGCCGCTGTCGGTCAAGCTCCCGGGCGGGGAGGGAGGCGGCTGCACGGTGGAGGCGCTGGTGTCCTTGCTCGACCTGGCGCCGACGGTGCTGGAGGTCGGAGGCGTGACGCCGCAGGAGCGGCTGGACGGGGAGTCGCTGCTGCCGCTCATCCGCGGGCAGAAGCAAGAGCGCGCGCAGTCGTTCATCTTCGAGTGCGGTTGGCATGTCTGTCCCAACCCCGCGGTGTCCTTGTTCGCGAAGCTGGAAGAACGCCGCTTGATGTACACTTACAACCTGACCTCCGATCTCGACGAGCTGTACGACCTTGACGATCCGGCCTACCGCAACCTGGCGGATGAGACCGAGCACGCCGAGGAGAAGGCGGAGATGATGCGGCGCCTGGGAGCGTTCCTGGAGGCGGACCCGCGTTGGACGTGCTACTGGCACACCTTCCGGCTTGACAAGCACGAACACCTCGAGGTCGCGGATGGTGACTTCCAGATGTTCAGACCGGAGTGACAGGGCTTGTGCGGGGGGTGATCCCGTCCCGCTGAAGCGGGAGACCGCCGCGGACGGCTGACAAGGAGGCAGTCAGATGGCGAAGTTCACGGCAGCAATCGTCGGCGCGGGTAGGATGGCCGGGACCATTGACGATGAAGTCACCAACTACCCCGCGATGATCCTGCCCTACTCACACGCGGCGGGATATGCAGCAATCCCGGAGGTCGAGCTGGTAGCCTTCGCCGATGTCGAGGAGGACAAGGCGAAGAGCCTCGCCGAGCGCTACGGGGTCCGAGCAGCTTACACCGATTACCGCGAGATGATCGAGCAGGAGCAGCCGGAGATCGTGAGCATCGCCACGCCCTGCACGGCGCACGCGGAGATAACCATCTTCGCGGCCGAGCATGGAGTGCTCGGCATCTACTGCGAGAAGGGGATGGCCTGCTCGCTGGCCGAGGCGGATGCGATGGTCGAGGCGGTGGAGCGCAGCGGCGCGAAGTTCAACATGGGCACGCTGCGCCGCTGGCATCCGGGCGTGGACAAGGCCAGGGAGCTGATCGCCGCCGGCGAGATAGGCCAGATGACGACCATCGTCTCGTACAGTCTCGGCAGCCTGCTGCATTCGGGGAGCCACTACATTGACCTGCTGCTCAACCTGGCGGGCGACCCGGGCGTCGAGTGGGTGCAGGGGACCGTGCTGCACGATGACTTCGACCCCGAGGCGCCGACCTCGGAGGTGGACCTGTCCGCCAGCGCAAGCATCCGCTTCGGCAACGGCATCTTCGCGCACGCTCTCAGCACGCCGCTGGTAGCGGAGGTGGAGGTCATCGGAACCGAGGGAGCCATCCGCGCGCACAACAACTGCCTGCGCTGGTATCTGCGCAGGTCCGATGCGCTGCCGGGGCCGAAGCCCCACAAGGAGCACAACATCCGGCAGTTCCCGCACTTCGAGCGAGTGAGCCCGACCGTCGGCTGCATCCGCGACCTGATGCAGGCGATGGAGACCGACGGCGAGACGAGCGCGCACGTGCGCCTGGCGCGGCTGAACACGGAGGTCGCCTTCGCGGTGATAGAGTCGCACCGCCGCGGTGGGGCGCGCGTATCAGTGCCGCTGGCGAACCGGGGCTTCTGGATGAGGTCACGCTGAGCCGGAGGGTGGAGGTCGCTTGCAGCAGCAAGGGCTGGGGGGAGAAGAGCCATCCGCCGGCTGGCTAGTCTGTCAACTCGCCCACGATGCGCAGCCAGGCGAAGTAGAGGGCGACGCCCTCGAATGCCCCGGGCTGGTACTTGTTGAGCTTCTTCGCCTCCTCGATGGGGACCGTGCGGTCCGGTGGGTCGGGCAGGAGTTCCACGGTGATCGTGTGTTCGCCGTCGTCGAGACCGGTGGCGAGCGGCATCCTGGCGAGGCGATGATACCAGCACCAGCGATCCACCTGTTGCCTGGTGCCGGCATCCTGGCCGTCCACGGTGACCTTCACGCGGCCGCCGTCGGGGCCCATGAGATTGAAGACGCCGGCGTGTGTGCCCCGGAACTTGAAGGTGAGCGTGGCGCCGGGAGTATCCGTGAACCACAGCTCGTCGAAGTGACGCGAGAAGTTGCGACCGTGGACGTCATCGGGCGAGATGCGCCGCCAGGCGCCCTCGAGCATAGCCGGCATGATGGGGTGGAGCTTCGCGCGCTCCAGGTTGTCCTGCCCGAAGGGCTCGCCCAGCTCGTGCGGGCCGACCTCGCCAGCCTTTGATATCTCCGCGAGGGCCGCAGCAATGGCGCTCGCATAGACCTCGTTGGCCCCCGCCGTCGGACGCACGCCCTCGTTCGAGAAGACGACCTTGCCCGGGAGGTCTTCGCCCTCCTCAGCCGGCGGCTTGATGACCAAGTCGCCCTCCCGGGCCATCTTTGCGATGTGGTAGCCCATGTTGATGGAGGGGATGCCGTAGTGGTCGGCCAGCTTCTCGTAGGCCGAGACGGTGGAGGGGCAGAGGTCCTCGGCGTAGGCCGGCTCGAAGCCTGAGCGGAAGGCGTAGAGGAAGATGAGGTCAAGGGTCGGGTCGGCGCCGCCGGCCTGACGGACGACGCCCTCGATGGCCCGCCAGATGGAGGGGACATCGGTGCGATGGTCGGCAGATGCAAAGTCCACGAGCACGAGGTCCGGCTCGCGCCGCAGCACATCGTGCTCGAAACGGAAGACGCTGAAGCCCGAGCCGCGCACGCAGTCGCAGATGGAGGCGTCCAGTTCGGAGATCTCGACGCCCGGGTGGCGGTCGCGGAGCGCGTCGAGCACCTGGGCGCGCCAGCCGTCGGCGGGATGGATGCCGCCGCCGAAGTAGGCGATCTTGACCGGCTGCCCGGCGGCGAGCTTCGCGAAGAAGTTGGGCGCGCCGGAGCGCACCTGGAACTCGGTGGCGAGCACGGGCTCGTAGCCCGGAAGCTGGAAGTGGCGGGCGGTGGTGAAGTCGCCGAGGCGGCTGACGCCTGACGCCTCCTCAATGGGCCAGGAGGCCCGCAGCTCGTGCTGGTAGGGGCCGATCTCCTCGACCGGGATCTGCTCAAAGCCCAGGTCAAAGGCGGGGGAGCCCGGGCGCAGGCGGTAGTCCCGACCCTCGGGGTCAACGAAGAGCGGATCGTCCAGGATGGAGTGCTCGTCCGCACCCAGCTCGCGCCACTGGTCCCAGGTCAGGAGCTTGCGGCCCCGGCCGGTCCACTGGAGGCTGAACTTCAAGTCCATGTCCTCGGGCGCGCAGAGCAGGTTGAAGTCGAACTCGTTGGTGGGCCAGTCCTCCTCGCGCATCCTCAGGGAGTAGACCTCCTGGCCGCCCTGCCAGGCCTCCTGATAGTGCTGGCGCAGCCAGCGCGTGCCCTCCTCGGTGAAGTAGACGATGTTGCGCACGAACCGGAGGCCGGACATCTGCTCAGGGTGGTCTTCGGCGTAGCCGGCCAGCTCGGGATACATCTCCAGGTAGGGCGATCCCTCGTAGCGCGCAGCGTGGAGCTTCTTGTAGATCTTGGGCCACTCGCTCCAGTTGGGCCGGAGCGCGCCGGCACGCAGGGCCGGGCAGTCCACGATGATGTTGTTCTCGAAGGTATTATCGCGGCCGCCGTGATTGTGCAGGCCGCGGATGGGCACGCTCCAGAGGATGTTGCCGTAGACGAGGGTGCCGGTGGTGGGATCGTCGAGGTAGATGCCCCAGGTGAAGTGGGGGTACTCGAAGTTGACGCGGCCCTGGGGGAGGCGGTCCCAGCCGCCGGACTTGCCGAAGCCGCCGAGGTGGTGGAAGATGTTGTGGCGGATGATGTTGCCGCGCTGGGTCCAGTCGCGGGAGCAGAAGTAGATGCCGCCGGTGTCGGCCGAGCCGAGGTTCGTGTGATGCACGTGGTTGAACTCGACGAGGTTCTCGTTGCCGTGGAGCAGGAGTCCGGCGTGTGGAGTGTCGTGGATGAGGTTGTGACTGACGAGGTTGCCGACGCCCCTGCAACTCACGCCGGGGCGGTAGGTTATCCAGAATCTGGCGACGTGATGGACGTAGTTGTTGGTGGCGAAGTTGTCGCCGCGCTCGAGGGTCTTGCGGTCGCCGCCGTTCACGCTGATGCCGCCGTGGCCGGTGAAGCAGATGTCATTGCCGAAGGCGCCGGAGTCCTTGCCGCCGGCGATGCTGACCGCCCAACCGCCGCAGTTGCGGATGACGCTGCCGGCGATCAGGCAACTATCGCAGTCGCGGATCTGCACGGCGTCGCCGTCGCAGGCCTGGATAGTGAAGCCCCGGACGGTGATGTGCTGCGCGCCCTCCATGCGGATGACAGTGTCCGTCACAGGAGCCAGCAGGTCGCCCTCGGCAAGATCGGCGGGCGGCCAGAAGTAGAGGACGGAGCTGCCGCGGTCCAGATACCACTCGCCGGGGGAATCGAGTTCCTCGAGCAGGCTTTGGACGAAGTAGCGGTCGCCGATGCGCAGGTCATAGGAGGTGTTCTTGGCGAGGGCGATCTCGGACCTTGCGCGGTCCACGGACTTGATGGGGATGATGTTCCAGGCCCAGTCGTGGCCGGGATGGATGCAGACCTCGGCGTGCTGCACGTTGGTCCAGTTCTTCTCGACATCGTCGGTGCAGGTGAAACGGTTCTTCACGTGGGGGCCGTCCACGGCGAGGATGTGGGCCCAGGTGCCGCCGTGGGGATCGTCGGGGGCCACGTTGGGATAGCGTGCCATGACCATCCGCTCGCCGCGGAAGAAGAGCTGGCGGAAGGCGACGCCCTCAAGCTCGGTGCCCTTGAGGTCGCACTGGAGGATCTCTCCCCTGAAGGGCCGCAAGCCGCTGACCTGGCGCGCGCCGACCAGAACCGGCTTCTCGTCTTGATGGGCGCGATACACGAGGGGAGCGGCCTCAGCGCCGGAGTCCTCGGGGCCGAGCACGAAGGGCTGATGGAACTCGTAGGTGCCCGCGCGCACGTGGACGGTGGCACCGGTCCAGCGGCCCGGCCTGGCTCTGATGAGGCGGACCTCGGCCTGAGCGCGCTGGAGGGTCGCGAAGGGGCCGTCGGTGCCCGCGGCGTTGGGTGCTGGCAGCGTGCCGGACCACGAGTCGCGGCCATCAGGGGCGACGTAGTAGTCGGCGCGTTGGCCCTCGGCCGCGTGGGAGCTGCCGATGGTCAGCAGACAGAGGCCGCACAGGAACGCCCAGCAGCAGTGCAGAGACATAGGCCCAGTCTCCCGAAGGGAAGGCATTACCGCAACGAGGGGTTATTCGCCGCGCAGGGGGCTCGGGCCTTGTCGGTGGCGTGCATCCGCCACGCCCCAACCTGAGCCTGCGAAGCAGTCCCATTGCGTGGAGTTGCGTGGCAGCTCCTGAGGAACCGCGAAGCGGTCTCAGGGGAGCGATGTCTTGAACGGCCATCGTACTGTGTGATACACTCGCACTTGCCGCAGTCCGGACGCGCTGCCCGGTGGGAGGCTGCCAGATGACCTCGAAGACACGCGCCACGACCGTCATCGCCATCGTCCTGAGTGCAGTCCTGTTCTGCGCCCTGCCCCACGCCGCCCGGGCCATCCCCGACGGCCTGCTCTTCCACGTCTCGTTCGACAGGCTCAACACGAGAGCGGACCTCGCGGCCGGCGACCCTGAACCCACCACGGAGATCAACCTGGAGATCCGCTCGGCCGAGGGGGTCAAGGGCGCAGGCCTGCTGCAGCAGCCCGGCGAGCGCTGCAGCTACCAGGTCCCGGGCAACCTTGATACCAGCCAGGGCACTTACTCAGTCTGGGTCAAGCCGCTCAACTGGGACGGCCACAGCAAGAAGTTCCGGCACTTCCTCACCGTCACCGGCGTGGCCGAGTATCGGATGCTGCTCTACCTCTATCCCATCGGCGACGAGGCCGTGGTGAACTACATACAGGTCAACCCCAAGACCCCGGAGGATGCCACCTGGCGCGCCGGGGCTCCGGTGGACATGCTCGGGCAGAACGAGTGGACGCACCTGGTGAGCACCTGGGATGCGCGGTCGGTCCGCCTCTACGCCAACGGCAAGCGCGTCGGCGAGGGGCTGGTCTCGTCGCCGCTGCCGAAGGCTGATACCGGGCTGTTCACCGTCTGCCCAATCGAGTTCTGGAAGCATCCGAAGTGGAGCGACCCCGAGGAGCAGACGATCTGTGATGAGGTGCGCCTCTTCGACCACGCGCTCAGCGACGACCAGGTCCTCGACCTCTATGCCGCCGACGTGCCCGGCGGGCTGGAGGGCCTGGAGCCGACGCTCGTCCTGGCGATGGAGCCCCACTACTTCGGCAAGTCCATCTCTATTGCCCTCCGACCCGCGCACCTTGACGATGCCTGGACATCTCGCCTTGAGCGTGGCGCGCAGGTCACGCTGACGGTCCGCGACCCCGCCGGCGTCGAACTGACAACCTGGACGGGCCCACTGCCACAGGAGCCCCGCGCGGTCCCTGTGCCCGAGTGGCTCGACGGCGACTACACTGCCGACGCAGCCCTGTCAGCCGACGGCGAGAGACTGACCGCTTCCGCAACCCTCACCAAACCCCCGACTCCCTGGTTGCCGCCGCAGAAGGACTGGCGCGCGGACCGAGTACTCGAGCCCTGGACGCCGCTGGAGCGTGACGGGCGGACGATCCGCTATTGGAACGGCGAAATCTCGCTGCCCGGGCCTCTACCCGCGCAGATAACCAGCCGTGGCGGCGAGCTTCTGGCCTCGCCCGTCCGCCTAGTCGGCGGTGAAGCGGCTGCCTGGGACGCCCCGCAGGTGATCGAGGACAAGCCCTATCGGATCACGGTCAGGGGGACCGGCAGGCTCGGCGCCATCTCCGTTTCGTACGAGACGCTGATGGAGTTCGACGGCCTGATCCGGGCCGATCTGACCCTGAACCCGCCCGCCGGCGGAGTCGAGATCGAGTCACTCGCCCTCGAGATCCCGCTGCGCGCCGAGGTCGCCCGCTACTACCGCAACCCCACCTGCCAGGACTGGGAGGGCGGGGAGATCGTCGAGGAGACGTTCATCCCCTACGCCTGGCTGGGCGCCGAGGAGCGCGGGCTGTCGTGGTTCATGGAGTCGACGGAGAACTGGCGCATCGGCGAGGGGCAGCCCACGATGACTGTCCGTCGCGACGGCGACGCGATCATCGTCCGGCTGCACCTCATCAGTGAGCCGACGCGCGTCACGCGCGAGCTGACCTACACCATCGGCTTCGAGGCGACGCCCGTGCGGCCGGTGGACCCGCGGATGTACGACCTGCGCTTCGCGGGTGGCCCCCAGGTCAAGGGCGTCAACATGTTCGTGTACGGCTGG
>CBFDBV010000127.1:0-11244 GCA_965603135.1 uncultured bacterium | reverse complement strand
CCGCCTGGGCCCTCGGCGCGGACCTCGCCGACCACGAGCGGCTCCTCGCCCGCCTCACGGAGGGCTGCCATCGCCGTGTCGCAGTCGTCGGCCGCGAGGACGAGCACCATCCCCAGGCCCAGGTTGAAAGTTCGCCGCATCTCCGGCTCCTCGATACTGCCCAGCCGCTGGATGAGATCGAAGATGGGCGGGCGGGCGAACTCGTCGGTCTCGACGTAGGCCGTAAGCCCCTCGGGAATGCACCGCGCCAGGTTGCCCGGAATGCCGCCGCCCGTGATGTGCGCCAAGGCATGGGGGAGAGGGCCGTCGCGGAAGAGCCGGGAGAGCGAGCCCGCATAGATGCGCGTGGGCTCCAGCAACTCCTGGCCCAGCGTCCGCCCCAGGTCCGGCACCTCCGTGTCCAGCGCCATGCCCTCCTGCTCCAGCAGAACGTATCTGACCAGCGAGTAGCCGTTGCTGTGCAGGCCCGACGAGGGGAGGCCCACCAGGACGTCACCGGCGCCGACCGCCGAGCCGTCAATGATGCGGTCGCGTTCGACCACGCCTACCGCAAAGCCCACGAGGTCATACTCGCCCTCCGCGTAGAAGCCGGGCAGCTCCGCCGTCTCGCCGCCCAGCAGCGCGCAGTCGGCCAGCTTGCAGCCCTCCGCCACGCCTTTCACGATCTCAGCCACGGTCTCCGGGATGAGCTTGCCGATCCCCACGTAATCCAGGAAGAACAGCGGCGCAGCGCCCTGGCAGGCGATGTCATCCACGCACATCGCGACGCAGTCGTGACCGATCGTGTCGTGCCTGTCGAGCGCGAACGCGATCTTGAGCTTCGTGCCCACCGAGTCGGTGCCGGCCACCAGCACCGGATCGTCGTACTGGGCACCGAGGCCGGTCATTCCGCCGAAGTCAGAGAGGCCTTGTACCACGGCCGGGCCGTGGGTAGCGCGCACCGCCCGCTTCATCAACTCGACGGCGCGCTCGCCCGCGTCAATGTCAACGCCTGCGTCCTTGTAGGTGGCCTTCCTCACTCTGGGGCCCTCCTTGGGCCGACCGCTTGTCGTTACTCTCTCCCATGACGCGCACAGGGCCTACCCTGCCTCGCGGAGCGCGAGCGCGCCGCTGGCAAGGATGTGGTCCGGTGCTTGTGCACTATGTCCTGGCGGCTTCCTCGAGGTCGAACTTCCTGACCTTGAGGCCCTCGGGTACGGGGATGGGGTACTGGCGGTCGAAGCAGGCGGTGCAGAAGTTGTGCTTGGGCAGGCCGACCGCCTTGACGAGGTTCTTCAGGTCCAGGTACTCGAGGGTATCGGCGCCCACGTGTCGTCGGATTTCCTCCACGCTCATACGCGCCGCGATGAGCTCCGAGCTGCCTGCCGAGGTATCTATCCCGTAGAAGCACGGGCATTTGATGGGCGGGCAGCTTATGCGCAGGTGGATCTCCCTGGCCCCGGCATCGCGCAGCAGTTGTATCTCGGGCCCCGTGGTTGACCCGCGCACGATCGAGTCGTCCACCACCACGAGCCGACGGCCGGCGATGGCCTCTCTGAGTGGCGTGAGCTTCATCCTGACGCCGAGCTCGCGCAGGCGCTGGCTGGGAGTGATGAAGGTGCGCTGGATGTAACGGTTCTTGATGAAGCCCTCGCCGAAGGGGATGCCCGAGACCTCGGCGAAGCCGGCGGCGTGGGGGATGCCGGTCTCAGGTATTCCCATCACCAGGTCCGCGTCAGCCGGCGCCTGCCGGGCCAGCATGTGTCCCATGCGCAGGCGTGAGATGTAGATGGACTTGCCGTAGATATGGCTGTCGGGCCTGGCGAAGTAGATGAACTCGAAGATGCAGCAGGCCTTGCGCTCGGGAGGGATGACCTGCTCGGAGTAGATGTCGGTCCCGTCGAAGGTCACGATCTCGCCCGGCTCCACCTCGCGGACGTAGTCGGCGCCGACGACGTGCAGGGCACAGGTCTCTGAGGAGACGATCCAGTTGTCACTGTTGAGTCTGCCGATGGCCAGCGGCCGCACGCCGTGGGGATCGCGGACGCCGATGAGCCGGTCGGCAGTAACGATGCCCAGAGAATAAGCGCCCTTCATCTGGTGCATCGCCTCGATGATCGCGCCCTCCAGCGTCGGCTCGCTGGATCCGGCGATGAGCTTGACGATGACCTCCGTGTCGGTGCTGCCGCCGAAGCTGTGCCCGGAGGCCTCCAGCTCTGCCCGCAGGTCGTAGGCGTTGACGAGGTTGCCGTTGTGCGCCAGCGCGAACTGCCCGCTGCGGTGCTCGCCCACCATGGGCTGCGCGTTCTCGATCACGTTGGAGCCTGTCGTCGAGTAGCGCACGTGTCCGAGCGCCACGTCGCCTGTCAGGCGGTCAAGAATGTGGTCATCAAAGACCTGTGTCGCGAGACCCATGCCGGTATGCACGTGCAGGTCATCGCTGGTGCCAACAGCAATGCCGGCGCTCTCCTGCCCGCGATGCTGAAGGGCGAAAAGCCCGTAGTAGCACAGCCGGGACACGTCCTCGTGGTTGCGTGCCTGAATGCCGAACACCCCGCAAGCGTCGCCCCACCCCCTTCCCGTAGCGCGGGCTTCCAGCCCGCGAGAGCCGTTACGAGGAGTGCCGGTGCCCCCCGATTTCCCCCATAGCTGCCGCTGTGCGCTCATATCTCCTCCGATTGCAGCGTCTGGTCGCTCTCCTCGGCCCTGGTGCGATCCCGGCGCGCAAGCTCCGTCAGCCGCTCGGTCAGTCCCGCGTCATCCAGCGCGAGTATCCGGGCGGCGAGCAGGGCCGCGTTCTTGGCGCCGTCTATCGAGACCGTGGCGACAGGCACTCCCGAAGGCATTTGAACCATGCTGTAGAGCGCGTCAACGCCCCGTAGCGGGGTGGCATCAATGGGCACGCCGATGACGGGGAGGCGAGTATGCGCGGCTATGCACCCTGGCAGCGCCGCGGCCGCGCCCGCCCCGGCTATGATGATGCGTAGGCCTCGGTCGGTGGCCTCGGCGGCGTACGCGGCTACCCGCTCTGGCGTGCGGTGGGCCGACGCGATGCGCATCTCGCAGGGCACGCCAAGCTCGGCGAGCAGCTCGGCGCACGGGCGCATCACGTCCAGGTCCGATGCGCTGCCCAGCACTATGCCCACCAGCGGTGGCTCAGACGCCTTCGCCTCAGTCAAGTCCGACCGCCCTCTCTCCGATGTCGGTGCGGAAGTACATACAATCGAACTCTATCAGCCCGACGCCGTTGTATGCCCGGTCGCGCGCCTCCTGGTAGTTCGTCCCCAGGGCGGTGACGCCGAGCACACGTCCGCCGTGGGTGACGTACTGTCCGGCGCGGCATGCGGTGCCCGCGTGAAAGACGACGGTGTCGGGGTCGCTCTCGGCCTCGTCGAGGCCCGTGATCGGCTTCCCCTTCTCGTAGTGGCCGGGATAGCCCCCGGAGGCGACGGTCACGCACACGCACCTCTCCGGACGCCACGCGATCTCGACCTCCGCCAAGCGCCCCTCAACGGTTGCCAGGAGAACCTCCACCAGGTCCCCGGCCATCCTGGGCAGCACCACCTGGGTCTCGGGGTCGCCGAAGCGGCAGTTGTATTCCAGCAGCCTGGGCCCGCTCTCGGTGAGTATGCATCCGGCGTAGAGGGTGCCGGTGTATGGGCTGCCCTCGGCGGCCATCGTGGCGACAGTGGGCTCAATCATCCCGGAGACGATCTCCTGGAACAACGCATCGTCCACAGCGGGGACCGGTGAGTAGCAGCCCATCCCGCCCGTGTTCGGCCCCTCGTCGCCGTCGTAGATGGGCTTGTAGTCCTGGGAGGGCACCATCGGCACCACCGTCTCGCCGTCGGTGAACACCTTGATGGAACACTCCTGTCCCACCAGGTACTCCTCGATGACGACCCGATCGCCGGCGGCGCCGAAGGCGCGCTCGACCATGCAGCGGTGAATGGCCTCCAGGGCGTCCTCCTGGGTGCGGGCGACGGTCACGCCTTTGCCCGCGGCCTCGCCGTCGGCCTTCACGACGATGGGCGCTCCCCGCCCGCGCACGTACTTGCGTGCCTCCTCGGCGTCAGAGAAAACCTCGAACTCCTTGCCGGGGATGCCCGCGCGCGCCGCCAGCTCGTTGGTGAAGGCCTTGCTCCCCTCCAGGCGGGCGGCCGCCGCCGTGGGACCGTAGATGGCCAAGCCCCGGCTGCGGAAGTGATCCACGATCCCGGCGATAAGCGGCCGCTCGGGGCCGACGACGGTCAGGTCAATGCCCTTCTCCTCGGCGAAATCCGCGAGGGCCTCGATATCCTCAGCGCCGATGGACACGCACTCGGCGTGCTGCTCGATGCCGGCGTTGCCCGGGGCGCAGTAGAGCTTGGAGGCGAGGGGGCTCTGAGCCATCTTCCAGGCCAAGGCGTGCTCCCGCCCGCCCGAGCCAACTATCAGTATCTTCATTCATAGACCTCGGCTTGCCTGGTGATGTCGAAGTTCTCGAACTTGCGGTAGCTCTCCAGGAACGCGAGGGTGACAGTTCCCACCGGGCCGTTGCGATGCTTCGAGATGATGAGCTCGGCCTTCTCCGGGATGCCTTCCTGGCTCTGTGGGGGGGCCTCGGCGGCCGCCTGCGCTTTCTCCTCGACCTCCTCGGCTGGCTCCTTGCGCTTGTAGTAGCTCTCGCGGTAGAGGAAGGTCACCAGGTCGGCCTCGGCCTCGATGGAGCCGCTCTCGGCCAGGTCGGAGAGGATGGGCCGCTTCTCCTCGCGGCGCTCGACGCTCCGGCTGAGCTGAGAGCCGACGACCACGGCGACATTCAGCTCCCGCGCCATGCTCTTCAGGGACCGGGCGATGACTGAGATCTCCTGGTGGCGGCTGTCCTGGTAGCGGCCGCCGCCGCTGGCCAACTGAAGGTAGTCAACGATAATGAGGCCCAGGTCAACCTGGGACCTGAGGCGGCGCGCCTTGGAGCGGAGTTCGAGGATGGAGATGCCGGGCGTGTCGTCAATGTACATCGGCGCTTTGGGCAGGTCAGAGAGCGCGTGACCTATCCTCAGCCAGTCGTCGTCCCGGCGCAGGCCCCGTCGCAGGCGCCAGGAGTTCACGCCGGCGTGGCCGCACAGCACCATCTCGGCGAGCTGGTTGGCGGACATCTCCAGGCTGAAGATGCCGACCGGCGCCTCTTCTTTGAGGGCCGCGTGCAGCGCGATGTTGTTTATGAGCAGCGAGGTCTTACCCATCGAGGGCCGCCCGGCCACGATGATCAGGTCGCCTCTCTGTAGGCCTGAGGTCATCTTGTCCAACTCGAGCAGGCCGGTGGACACCCCAGAGAGAAAGCCCTTGCGGTGGTAGACGTCGTCGAAGCGCTGGAAGGTCTCCTCCACGAGGGGAGCCAGCGGCTGGAAGTCGGTGGCGGAGCCCCGCTGGGAGATCTCGAATATCCTCTGTTCGGCCCGGTCCAGCGCCTCTCCGACATCCTCGGGGTTGTCGTAGCCGATGGCCTGGATCTGCGCCCCGGCCTGGATGAGGCCGCGCAGCGTCGCCTTCTGCGCGACGATGGTTGCGTAGCGCACTAGGTGAGCGGTCGTGGGCACTTGAGCGATCAGCGCAGTGAGGTACTCACCGCCACCTACCGCCTCCAACTGGCCCCGGCGGCGGAGTTCGGCGCCCACGGTGACCAGGTCCACCGGCTCGCCGCGTGCGCGTACCGCGTCCATCGCGGAGAAGATGACCCGGTGAGCCTCGCGGTAGAAGTCCTCGGCCTTGACGAGGGGCATCGCGCGGTCCGCCGCCCCCGCCTCGACCAGGATCGCTCCGAGCGTGGCTTGCTCCGCATCGAGGTCCTGTGGCGGGAGCTTATCCGACAGCTTCTCTAGCATCGGCTTTCAATAGGCCCTTGTCGGCCATGCGCTCCTCCGATTTGGAGGCGAGGGGCGCGAGACGAGATGCGGGCAACGACTCACTCGCCTGTGGCATGCGGCACCCGCTCTCGCGTCACAGGTCAGGCGTCGGCTTCCTCGTCCTCGTCCGGTTCGCCTTGAGCAGCTTCGGCTGTGTCCTCGATCTCTTCGGACTCTATGGGCTCCTGGTCGGCGGCCTGCGGGCCGGAGCGCAAGCGCTCCGCTGGGGAAGAGGGTGGCTCCTCGTCCGCCGCGGGCTCGGCCTCCTCCGCCTCGATCGGGATCACGCTCACCGCCAGTTGCGTGTCCACGTCCTTGTATACGCGGGCGGTGACCAGGTAGTGGCCGGTCTCCCGGATGGGCTCGGGGATGTCTATGTCCCGCCGATCAAGCTCGAAGCCGAGCTGCTCGCTCGCCGCATCGGCGATCTGCTGAGAGGTGACGCTGCCGTGCAGCTTGGTCCCCTCGCCGGTCTGAGCGTGCACGACTATCTTCTGCTCCCGGAGGCCTTCGGCCAACTCCTGGGCCTCGTCGCGCTTGTGCTGGTCGCGCCTCTGTATGGCCAGCCGCCTGGCCTCCAGGTCCTTGAGCGCGCCCTTGCTAGCGCGCACCGCCAGCTTGCGCGGTTCAAGGTAGTTCCGGAGGTGCCCGTCGGCTACCTCCACCACATCTCCCTCATGCCCGAGGGCCGGAACGTCATCGAGCAATATGACCTTCATCTGTGTCCTCCTGATCAGACATCGGACTACACCAACGACTGTCTGTCGTTGGTCCGGTGTCTGAGGTCCGATGTCGGATGTCGGATGTGCTAGAACTCCCCTTGCCAACCCAGCCCGACGAACGGGTCATTGTCATCGAAGACAGCCTCAACTCCGAGGAGCAAGTCGTACTGGTTTTGCAGAGACCACCGCCCGCGCAGATCCAGATGCGGATCGTCGGGCTTGTACAGCTCCACCTCCAGGGACCTGTGCCCCAGCCCGTGGTCATAACCCAGCCCGAGATGACTGCCGAACAGCCCAGCTCTGAACCGGTCGTCGCCGAGCTGGTGGAACCACTGGAGGTCAAGTCGCTCGTCGTCGCCCAGGTCTCGGATGCCGACGCGCCAGTAGTCCGCACTGCGCGGGGACAGGCGCAGGTCGAGGTGCGCATCCGCGCGCAGCCCATCGCTCTTGGCTGCGCGCAACTGGATGCCGGTGCGGGTCTCGATCTCTCGGATCATGCTCTGGGTATTGCGCATAGCTTCCATGCTTTGGTCAACGTGGTCGAACACGGAATCGGCGCGCTCTGCGGCCTGCCGTCCCGCATCCGTGGCTGCGCGCAGGTTCTCCAGCGAGGCCCGCAGGTCCTCCGAGGTCTTCGGATCGGTTATCAAGTCCTCGGTATGTGTGGTGAGGTGTTTCAGGCTTTCGCTGGCCTCGCGCACGTTCGCCAGGGTTACGCGGACGTCGGCGGCGAGTTGCTCGTCGCCGATGATCGCGGCGGCATCGCCGGTGAGCTGCCGCAGATTGTCGCTGGCCTCGCGCAGGTTCTTCACCGATTGCGCTATCTGCTCCTGCATCTGCGAGTCATCAACCATCGTCCGGGTGTCGGCGGCGATGGCCGCGATGTCGCTGGTGGCCTGGCGGATGTTCTCGCCCGAGGCGGCAAGCTGGGCGGGCAGTGGCGAGAGAGCGATCATCTTGTCCACGCGCTCGGCGGCACTCTGGACATCAGCCGCAGCCGCCACGACGTGATCCAGCAGCCTGGCGACCTTCTCCTCGCTTTGCTCGCCGGTGCGGGCGAGGGAAGTGGTGAAGCGGAGGGCCTCGTCTGTGACCTGGATCGCGCGTGCGGTCGCCTGGTTCAGATTCGACATCGTGCCCTTCAGGTCGGCCCACATCTGGGCGTCATCCAGCACCAGGCGGGACGAGGCGACTGCCGCGCGCGCCTCCGCGACCAGGGCTTTGGCGTCGCTCAGGAGAATCTCGGTGCTCAGGCCGCCGCTACCCGCAACGGTCTCATCGGCCGCTACCTTCTCACGCTTCTTCTCCTTCGGTACTCGCTGCACCATGACATACTGGTCCCCCATCAGCGAGCCCTGGCTGATGAGGAACCGATCGCTCTTGTAGAGGATGGTGCCCGGGTTGATGCGCAGCACGACCGCAACGGGAAGGCGAGGGAAGCTCTTGTGGGACTGAAGCTTCACGTCGCCGACCTTGCCGATCTCGACACCGGCCAACTTGACGGGCCTCCCCGGCTCCAGGCCCAGCACATCCTCGAACTGCACAGTGATCCGGTAGGCGCCCCAGGTGGCCGCACGGCCGCTCAGGAAAATGGCCAGCCCGGCGGCGAGTAATAGCGTGAACAGGACCAGAGCGCCGACTTTGGCCTCCGCTGGCACGAGCTATCACCTCATGGCGCGTGTTTCCTCAGACGGTGATCGGGCCGACGACATCGCCCTCAATGAACTGACGAACCACGGGAAGCTCCGTGGCCCGCACTCCGTCCGGCGTGCCGATGACGACCACCCGGGCGTCGTGTAGCATCAGGGCGCGGTCCACGATCTCGAGCAGGCGTTCCACGTCATGCGAGACGACGATGGCCGTCGCCCCGAAATCCTCGCGCACCTGGACGATGAGGTCATTGATGACGCTGGCCATCACCGGGTCGAGCCCGCTCGTGGGCTCATCGTAGAGCATGATGTCGGGGCGTCCGACCAGTGCGCGGGCGATGCCCACGCGCTTTCTCATTCCCCCGCTCAGGTCCGCCGGCATCATCGCCCCAGTCCCCTCCATGTCCACTACGTCCAGCATCTGGCTGGTGCGTTGGGCGATCTTCTCCCGCGTCACGCTCCGGTCGCGGCGGAGAGCGAAGGCGACGTTCTCGGCCGTGGTCATCGAGTCAAAAAGCGCCGCGTATTGGAAGCACATCCCCATCCTGCCGCGAACGCGGTTGAGGTCATCCTCGTCCATCGCGACGATGTCCTGGCCCTCAATGATGATCTCCCCGGAGGCAGGCCTGATGAGCCCCATGAGCAGGCGCAGCAGCGTAGTCTTGCCCGAGCCGGACATTCCCATGATGCCGAATATCTCGCCGCGGCGCACCTGGAACGAGATGTCCGAGAGTATGGTGGCTCCGCCCACAGCGTAGCTGAGATCGCGCACCTCAATGATGGGCTGCTCAGGGCCGGCCATTGCGCACACCTCGGACGACAGACCACAGACCTACGGCACGGCAACCACGGCTCACCACGCCGTTGGTCGTGGGTCCGAGGTCTGATGTCCGACGTCTGATGTCAGGGATACAGGATGACGGACAGCACCAGGTCCGCCCCGTAGATGAGCATTATGCAGAAGACCACGGCGCGCGTGGTCGCGCGGCCTACGTCCTCGGCGGCCATGCGGCAGGAGAGGCCTTGGTGACAGCTCACGATGGCGATGATGATGCCGAAGAACAGCGCCTTGAGAACGCCGGCGGCGACCTCGGAGAACTCCAGGCGCAGCGGGATGCTCCAGAAGTACTGGTAGGCGCTCATCTCCGCCGTCGCGCTGGCCATGAAGTAGCCGCCGACGACCGCGATGGTGGCCCCCAGCAGCGCCAACATCGGGACCATGATCAGTGCCGCCACATAGCGCGGCAGCACCAGGTACTGCACCGGGTCGGTGGCCATCGTGCGCAGCGCATCAATCTGCTCGGTGACCTTCATCGTGCCCAGCTCGGCAGCCATCGCCGAGCCGGAGCGCGCTGCCACTACCATAGCCGTCAGCACCGGCCCCAACTCGCGGGCCATCGTCTCCGCCACCGCCCAGCCCACCAGCCCGGTGAAGCCTAGGCTTCTCGCCTGGTCGGCAATGTGGTAGGCAAACACCATCCCCGCAAAGACCATCGTCACGCAGACGATGGGCAGCGAGTTGACCCCGAGGGCGGCCATCTGCTGGATGGTGGTGCGCCACTCGACGTCGCGTCGGAAGATGTGTACCAGAGTGCGCACGTGCAGGGCATTGGTTTCGCCGAAGAAGCTCAGTACACCTATGACAAACCGACCGAGGCCTTCGATGGCTGATAGCACGCTGCGAACTCCGTGGGCGGGCCTGTCTACCGAACCTCTGCACACGATTATATATGCTTGTCAAGGCGCGAGTCAAGCCGCGCACTCAGACCGGAAAACGGGGACAGTTACCCATTCCTCTCGCCTGAATGGCGTCTCCGGATCCAGCGTCATCATCGAGAAACAGGTGACTGTCCCGCATCTTCCTGGGCTCGGTGTGTCCGGTCTCTCGGAAGGTGGCGCCTCAGTCCAAGGAGAAAGCGAGACAGCGGCCACCCGACGCGATAGCTGGATGTCCTGCGATCATCATCACGGAGGGACGACTGCCTATGCAACGGCCGCTCACCGGGCTCTTCGCGGTCAACCTCACGGTACTGGTCATCTCCGTCATCGGCGCAGCGGTTGTCCTCACTGCCGGCCTACCCACCTGGAACTACGAGCCATTGACGACGGCGCTGGTCTTCGAGAACCTGGCGACCTGCACCGCCATCTCCGTGCTCTTGATGTCCGCCTCCCAGGGATGGCGGAGGGCCGTGCTGCTCCTGGCGTTGTGTGTGGTGATGGCCGGAGGGATGGAATGGCTCAGCATGACCACCGGCTTCCCCTGTGGCGCGACCTATGACTACACGACCATGATGGGTCCGAGACTCGCCGCCCGCCTTCCGTACATCATCCCCGTTGCCTGGTTTGTGATGCTGTATGCGTCCCTGGAGGTGGCATTCTCGTTGCACATTCCCCGCTGGTCGGCGGCCCTGGTCGCCGCGGGCATGATGACGTTGTGGGACGTCGTCCTGGACCCGGCCATGACCAACGACCCCGGGCTGTGGGCCTGGCACCACGACGGTGGGTTCTATGGGGTCCCGCCGCAGAACTTCCTGACCTGGTTCGTGACCACCTTGCTGATCGTGGCGGTCTACCTTCTGCTGGCGCGGGGATGGCGGCCATCCCTGCGCCCGCAAGCGGGCGCTTCCCTCCTCCACAGCCCCGCCCGATCGCGACTGCCGCTGCTACTCTATGGCTCGCAGAGCGTATTCGTCGCGGCGCTGGCGGCAATGAGCGGACGGATCGCAGCGACGGTAGTGTGGGGTGCCGGGTTCGCCATGCTCATTGCAGCCATCTGGTGGTCAGGCAGGAAGACGGCAGCCGTTGTCGCCGAGCAGGAGGGGTTGCCCCAGTACTCGCGTGCTTCGGAGTGATGGCAGTGGGCTGATGATCGTAGCGGAGACGAGGTAAGGCTTTGACCCTGGAACTCCTGGTCGCTGTGTCCTGCCTGATAGGGATATGCCTGTCTTCCGCCCGCGCTGCACGGGCTGATGACGGCGATGATGCTCTTGTCGCAAGGGCACGTGAGGC
>CBFDBV010000126.1:0-11250 GCA_965603135.1 uncultured bacterium | reverse complement strand
GATCTGCTGTCTCATCATCGGCAGATAGGTCCTGGCGGTGTCCGTTGCGGCCTGGGCTCCGGCCTGCGCTGCGGCCTGGGAGCCTGTCTGTCTTACCGCCGGCGGCGGGGCTGCCTGGGTCGCCGAGCGCGAGCCCTCTATGCCCTCCGCGCCGATAAGCACCGCCTCGGCGCGGTCGAGCCCGGCAAGCTGAGCTAGCGGGACCGTGAAGCTGAAGTTGTAGTACCAGCCCTTCTTGTAGTCGAGGTTGAGCTTGCCGCCCTCGAAGGTGTAATCCCTGGGCGGGATGATGGTCTCGTGCATAGGGGCGTAGTTGAGCTCGTCGGGATAGAGCAGCTTGGAGCAGATGTCGCCGCCCAGGCCCGCGGCCTGCTGGCCGCTGACGATCCTGCCGCCGTCCACATCATACAGCGTGAGCCGGACCACATTCTGCGGCCAGAGGCCCTCCCACTCAGAGACGCTGCCGTTCCACAGGCGCAGCACCTTGGGGTTCCACACGCCGCCGTCGTAGTCAGCGATGCGGAAGACCACCCGATCATCCCCGTAGTTGTCGAACTTCTTCAGCCGCCGGTAGACCAGGCTCGGATAGCGCTTCGCTACCGAGGGCTTGACGTGCATAATGACGCCAACCTCGATGGGAATGGCCGTCGCGCCCGGCGTGATGTCCTGGCTGCGCATCTGCGGATAGCCGATCTCGAACCAGAAATTGCTCAGGCCCTGCTCGTAGAGTTCGCGCATCACGCGCCTCTCGTTCTCTTTGGCCGCCATTTCATTGGCGATCCGCTCGGCGAGCAGGACCCCCGGTCTCCCGACCCTCGCCTCGGGCACGCCTACTACAACCTCGCGCCGGGTCGCATAGACGCGCTGGAGCTGAGCCCACTGATTCTTGGTGTACTTCCTCGGCACGTCGTTCTCGTCAAAGAGGTAGAGGTCGGGCAGCAGGGCCCGGGGTTGGCCGGTGTCGGCCAGGAACTGATCGTAGGTCATAGTCAGCTCCTCCGGCATCTCCTGCTCGCTCCACTCCAGCGGCCCCCCGGCCGGGGCTCGACCCACGCCCTCCATCCCCTCCCCCATCATCTCAGCGTCCATGGACGGGTCTTCCACCCCCGGCTCCTGAGCGAATATCTGGCCGAGGAAGACGACGAAGCCTAGCATAGCCACGATGGCAACTACCACTGAGGCAACACGCCTGTTGGGCCTCTGCACCGGCTACCACCTCCGAACGGCCGGCAATGGGCAAGGGGCAATAGGCAATGGGGCCACCGCACCGCCACTTGCCCTTTGCCCGCTGTTGGCGCGCCAAGTATATTGCTTTGCCCGGCAGGTGTCAAGTGGCAGGCTCCGCCTGCAGTAACATCAGGAACGTCAGTAGCGAGTTGCGGGAAACGGCGTCGTCGTTTACCTTTGGTCGCCACTCGCTACTCGCTACTGTCGTTACTGTGCACGCAGCGCACCCAGATCGGGCTCGACCAGGCCATGTTGCGGTCGGCCTGGATGAGCCGGACGTAGTAGCAGACCGCGCCAGCGGCCGCCTCCGAGGCCGGCTGGATGTCGGCCAGCGGCGTCTCATCCGTGTACTCCAGCTCGGCCTGGTCGCCACCCACCTCAAAGCTCTCCACGGTGACGTTATTGCGCACGATCTCGATGCGGTCAATCTCCCGCCTGCCGATGGCGCGGATGACGAGGGTGCGGCGGTCCGCGTACGGAGCGCTCTGCTCGGCGGACAGGTCGCTGCCCATCACATGTTCGTCCATCCGCACGTCGAGCAGGATGCGCTGGGCGGTGGTGGCGTAGCATCGGCGGTCATAGAGCGCATCCCAGACGGCCTCGCGCGTCAGCTCCGGCGCGAAGACGGCGGTGATGCCGCCGGTCGCCGGCAGCTCATCGGGGTCGAGGCCGCCCAGCGGCGAACGTGGCGAGCCGGGCTGGGCGCGGTGGTTGTCGGTGCCCCCGACGAGGCCCACGCGGTAGCCCAGCGCCAGGGCATCCTGGATCGAGGAGCCCAGCCCCCCCAGGTAGACGTTGCCGCCGACCGCGTCCACCTCGAAGGAGCCGCGGTCCTGACAGATCTCGGCCAGGCGCTGGAACTTCGGGTTGTGCGTGGCCCAGTCCTGCGGTCCCCAGGCATAGTAGCGGCTGGTCTCGGAGTGGCAGTTGGTGTGATGCGGGATGACCAGGGCCTGACGGTCCGCGAGCCACTTCCACAGCTCCTCGATGGACAGACCGGGCATAGGCGGCGCGGAGGTGTCGCGGTAGTAGACGTTCTTGTGGCCCTGCCGCCAGCCGCGCTCCAGCGCCGGGATGGTCGCGAAGCGGCCGGGGTCGTTGAAGCGCTGGTCCATCTCCAGATCGTAATCCCAGGCCGCCTCGCCGCCGCCGTTGGTGATGGCGCAGAAGTCGAGGCCTTGGACGTCGCGGGCCCAGTTGTACGCGTACTCGGTGTCCCCCAGCATCCCGGTGGACCCGTAGGTGCCGGTCATCACGTGCAGGTCGCCGAAGTACACACGGTCCTCGCCCGCAAAGGCAGGCGCGGCGGCGTTGCTGGTGCCGATGAGTTCCTGCCGCGGATCGCAGACGGTGATGCGAGCGACGTCCGCCGAGATGCGGCAGCCCGCAACCATCTTGCAGCCGCCATCCTCCTCGCTGAAGGTGATGCTCTCGGGCAGGTCCGCATCCGGGTCGGTGCACTCGACCTTGAGCGTGCCGACGTAGCTGGCGAGGTTGGTGTACCGATCGCGGGCGGAGATGACGAGAGAGAAGGCGTCATCCTCGCCCCCGGGGGGCTTCGCAGCCACGTGGAAGCGCTGGGGCCTGTCCGCGACGACCTCCACCGTGGGAGCGTCGGGAAGCTGCACCCAGGACTGCTTGACCACCATCTCCATCGGCCGGGTCCCGTTGCCCAGCACGTCCACGTACACCTCAAAGGGGTAGTCATCGTAGGCGTGGTCGGTAGCGCGCGCGCGCAGGAAGTAGCCGCGCGAGTAGCCGCCGCGCTCGCCGATGGTGACCGTTATCTGGTCGCCCTCGATGAGGCGTTCGCCCAGGACCATCACCTGTATGTGCGGCGGTTGAGAGTGATGGAAGGAGTAGGGCGCATCGTTGAAGGTCTGCACCTCGCAGGTCGCGCCGGGGCGGGAGGTCTCGGCGGCAACCTTGCCCAGCTCCCAGAAGGTCATACCCCGGTGCGGGGGGAAGATGCGTAGGCCGCCACCGACCTGGATTCCGGACGGGCCGACGGTGTATATCAGCTTCCAGGTGTCGCGGCTACCGGCCACAATGGGCGCGGAGGGCTGGAGAACGATGGAGCCGATGCTCTCTGGCGTGGGCGCTTGCTCTGACAATTGAGTGACCTCCTGACCGAGCGCGTTTGCTGGATTTGGCTGGGAACTTGGCGGAGGTAAGGGCCGTTGGCAGTAGTGAGGCGGGGAAGGGACCGGTGTCCCCCGCGGGCTGCAAACCTGCGGTGGGGTCAGATCTCTTGGCCCCAGGTGCGTTCGACTCGCACACCCGCCTCCAGGCACAGTCCGCCGCCTCAATGACCTTTCTCCGCCCAACAGTGGCGGTCCTCCCTTGGGTGACGAGATGCTGATTGCTGGACGCATGTGGCAGGCGGTTGTCACAGCGATGCTCCTGTTGGCGCTGAGCGGGTGCAGAGAGCCCACGCAGAATCGCCAGGGGCTCACGTACACCTACGAGCAGATCTTCCGCAGCGGAGGCTGGGCGACGCGCGAGTTCTCGTACTGGCGACAGGACATTGACCTGGAGACCTCGATGCCGGACTACTCGCACCTGGG
This sequence comes from uncultured bacterium, assembly GCA_965603135.1. Classification (GTDB taxonomy): domain Bacteria; phylum Armatimonadota; class Zipacnadia; order Zipacnadales; family UBA5352; genus CBFDBV01. The sequence goes on along the minus strand of CBFDBV010000126.1, from coordinate 7,456 downwards.
CGCGTACCCGATCGGCAACGGTCGGGTGTTTGCGCTCACCGGCCTGCGCGTGCCCCTGGGCGTCATCGAGGACGTGCTGGGGCCGACCTACCAGAAAACCTACGGGCTGCTCGGATCCTACGCCCTCACGCTCATTGTTGACGGCGAGCCGGTGCTGCTGCCTCAGCAGTCCACGGCATGGGTGGCGCCCGGCGGCGTTGTGCACACGCGCTGGGAGAGCCGCGAGGGCCTCAGAGTTGACATCCTCGACACGGTTCCGGTGGAGGTCAATGCCATCCTGCGCCTGGTAGTGGTTAGTAACCGGGGCAAGGAGGACATCGGGGACCTCGCGCTGGCGCAGACGCCATCCCTGCCCGCGGCGCAGGCGCCTGGCGGCGACCTGCTGGTCACAAGGGGCACCACGCGCGTGCGCTGCGGCTTCGCGAGCGCGGACACGGAAGTCATCCGCGGGAACGTGCTGCCTGAGTTGCCGCAGAAGCTGCCCAAGCGCCTGCTGCCGCTGGGGGCTGTGTCCGGGGACCTGAGCGAGATTGAAGCGGTGCGCTGCCGGCTGGGGCGGCTGCCCTCAGGCGAGTCGGTAGGCAAGGTCGCCTACCTCCTGGTCTCAGGCGACGAGGCCGCCGAACAGGCACACCTGGCGGCCATCGAGCGCCAGGGCGCTGCGCTCGTCGAGGCGGGCCATCAGTACTGGCACAAGCGGGCGCAGGAGACAGTGCAGGTCAGCGGGGTGCCTCAGGAGATCGCGGAGTTCCTGACCATCAGCAAGTACCTGTGCCAGGTGCAGCAGGCGAAGGCCGGCGGATTCTCGCCGATGCACAAGTATTCGTACCGCTGGATACGTGACAGCAACGGGCCGATAAAGTACCTGCTCGACGCCGGCGACTTCGAGGCGGTGGGCAGGGACCTGGAGTATCACTTCAGCCAGTGTGCCCAGAAACAGGAGATATTCAACAACGTAGAGCTGAACCTCGAGCCAAAGTGGGTGCCGGAGTTCGACTGGAGTGAGGCGCCCGCGCCCAAGGCGGAGATAGCCAGCTTCGTGATCCTCCAGGACTACTGGTACTTCAAGCACACGGGCGAGACGGAGCAGCTCGCAGAGAGGTGGGGCTATCTGCGGCGCTGCCTGGACGGCCACGAGACAGACGAGGAGGGCACCCTGCCCTTCCACGGCGACGAGACCTACCGCTTCCCCGGCTATGAACTGTTCGGGCACGAGGATGTCAGCGACTACGTGCATATGCGCCTGAGGTCCGCGGATTCAGCCTTCGAGTATGTTGCGGCCGCGGAGGCGATGGCGGAGATGGCGGAGGCACTGGACAAGGGCGAGGAGGCACGCGAGTGCCGTGAGGCGGCCCGCCGAATCAGACGGGCCACTGAGCGGCACTACTGGCAGCGGGATCGGGGCTACTACGCCCCGGCGAGGTCGGACATCTCAGACGAGCTGTATCGCTGCCCGTTCGCTAACATAAGCCTGAGGCCGCTGTGGATCGGGTACGCCGAGCCGAGCGAGCAGCGCCAGGTTGACAACGTGCTCAATGCCCTCGCCTACCTGTACAAGCCGAAGGCGGGCACAGCGCGCACTACGCCCGCCTGCGCCTACTACGTCACGATGACGCCGGGCTATCTCCTCTCGAACCTGGCGGCGCTGGATCATCCGGCAGCAGCGGACGCGCTGGAGGGGCTGCTGGCCGCGGCGGAGCCCTCCGGCGGCTTCGCGGAGATGAACGGGCCGGACGACCTGCCATCAGATGACGCCTGGGGCCTGCATCGCGTCCGGCCCTGGGAGGGCGGCATCAACGCCAGCGCGGTGTTGCAGTACTTGACGGGCTTTGAGCCGGATGCGCCGAACCGCCAGGTGCGCTTCGCGCCGCACCTGCCCAGGGGCTGCGCGAATATGAAGGTGACGAACCTGCGCGTGGCAGAGGCGCGCCTGGAGCTGGAGGTCAGCGCCAGGGACAAGGGGCTCCTGTACACGATCAAATGCGAGCAGGCCGAGAGCCCGTTGACGGTCGAGCTGATGGCCTCCGCCCGCGGTGATGACCTGCGGGCGACCGAGGCCAACTACCGCGAGCTTGGCGGATACACGCGGCGGACGCGGGCGCGCTTCGGGCGAGCGCACCTGACGGTCACCGGCGTGAAGCTGGAGGCGGGCGCGCTTGTGGCCGCGGGGACCGACCGCTTGCGGGCGGCGGGCGACCGGCTTGAGGTCATGGTCGAGCGCTCCGGCTACCCCAAGCTGGCGCAGATCGCGACCGCCGAGGAGCCCTTCGACTACGGCGAGGCGAAGATACCCTCAGGTGGCACGCTGCTGCTGACCTGGAGCAAGACCGTGCTGGAGGGCTGCCAGGAGCAGGTCGAGGGGCGCCTGCAGGTGATGGACACGCGCATTGCCTGGCCGGCCGAGTACTTGCGCAGCGCGCTGCTGATCCCGCCCAGGCGGGACAGGCCGCGCTTTGACACGGTCATCACCGACCTCAAGGGCTTCCCGGGGGCCTTCAAGCGGCCGGAGTTCTGGACTGAGGGCCCCGGCGCAGCGGTCCTCAAGGAGTTCGAGGCCGCCGGCGGTCAAGTTGAGGAGGCCAGGGGCAAGGGCGCGGGGAAAGCACCCGCCAAGGACCTCATCAACTGAACGACGGGCCTGAACTGTTCGCGTAGGGCGGGCTTCCAGCCCGCCGATGCCTGGGCCAGGGAGGCGTGTGCAATGGGTACCGACGACCAGCCTAGGAAGTGCCCCAAGTGCGGATACGAGTTGGAGCCGTGGGACGAGGAGTGCCCTCGCTGCAAGCGACTGGGCGAGGCAGCCGAAACGCACGCCCGCCGCACGGACCAGGCCGAGGCCGGGCCACTCACGCCCCCACCTCCACCTGCGCCTGAGGGGATCACGGCCCCACCCCCGCCGGGGCGAGCGCCCGCGCCCCCCACCCACCGCACCTTCAACAACGCAGGGTTCTGGATCCGGGTGCTGGCGGCGCTCATTGACAGCGTGCTTCTGATGGCTGTCAGCTTGGGGATCATGCTCGTGGCGGCCGTGGCGACGGGGGCGAGCCTGGCCGCGCTCGGCGAGTACGTGGGGGAGATCGGTGAGGCGGGAGGGTCGCTGGTCATGCAGCTCGCGCAGGGCGTCGCCGGGCTGGTGGGGATCCTCTACTTCGTACTGATGAACGGGGCTTACGGGGCCACGCTGGGGAAGATGGCCGTGGGCATCATGATAGTGCGCGAAAACGGTGACCCCATCGGTTACGGCATCGCCTTCCTCCGCTACCTGGTCAAGGCGGTGCTCGGCAACTGCACCTGCTCGCTGATGTTCCTTTCGGTGGCCTTCAATCCCGAGTACCGCGGGTGGCACGATCAGATCGTCGGCACGCGGGTCATCTACACGAGGTAGCGCAGGCCGAAGGGCGGCCGCGGCCCGCGCCAGGAAAGAAGGGCGACAGTCATCAAGATCGCATACGGAACCTACGCGATGCCGACAGTCGCGCTGGAGGACGCATTCCCGATGCTGGCGGAGATCGGCTACGACGGGGTTGAGATATGCGTCAGTTCCAAGCACGTCGGCGCCACGCCCGAGCAGATGAACGCCGAGCGGCGTAAGAGGCTCCGCGCGCTGCTGGAGGAAGGCGGGCTGGGCGTGCCCGCGCTCTTCCTGCTGGGAAGCGTCTATGCCCTGAGCGACGAGGAGCACCGGGCCAACCTCGAGCATGCGCGGGTCTGCGCCGGCCTCGCACGCGACCTGGGGATGGAGGAGCCGCCCGTCCTCGCCACCGGCTTCGGGGGGAAGAAGGATCAGTGGGACGAGATAAAGGGACGGATGGTCGAGCTGCTGGGCGACTATGCCGCCCTCGCCGAGCGGGAGGACTTCGTCCTGGCCGCTGAGGCGCACACCGGGGCGGCCGTGAACTGCTCGGAACGCATCACCTGGCTCCTGGATACCGTTGACCACCCGCGCGTGAGGCTCCACTTCGACATCGTGCACCTCTTCCTGGCCGGCGAGGGCATCGAGGAGGCGGTGAGCAGGCTGGTGCCGTACACCGCGCATACACACATCACTGACGCTCGTCGGCACGCGGACGGGAGCTTCGAGCTGGTGCTGGTCGGGCGGGGAGAGCTGGACGCGACAGCGTACGTGCGCGCGATGCACGAGGCGGGCTGGGATGACTTCATCACCCTCGAGGTCAGCGCGATGGTCTGGTCCCAGGAGGACTACGACCCCACGCAAGCCGCCCAGGTCTCGTACGATGCGGTGTGCGGCGCCTTTGAGCGCGCCGGCGTTCCGCGTGGCTGACCACTTCAAAGTCCCCACCTCCCCCCGCAAAGGAGAGCGACCATGGACAAGGTTCTGCTGGTGATCGGCGATGCCGCTGAGGTGACCGACACGCTGTATCCCTACTACCGCATCGCCGAGGACGGCTACGAGGTGCTCGTGGCCGCGCCGGAGAAGCGCGTGTACCACCTCGTGCAGCACGATCTGCACGCCGACTGGGACATCACGGTCGAGTCGAAGGGGTACGACTTCGCGTCGGACATCGCATTCCGTGACATCCGCCCGGAGGAATACCTGGGCCTCGTGCTCTCCGGTGGCCGCGCGCCGGAGTACATCCGCTATGACGAAGACCTGATGGACCTCACCCGGCACTTCGGCGAGACCGGCAAGCCCATCGGAGTCGTCTGCCACGGCATCGAGATCGTGGCGAAGGCGGGCGTAATCGAGGGCAAGACCGTCACGTGCGTGGCCAAGTGCCGATTCGACGCGGAGGTCTGCGGGGCGACCTACGTGGACCAGCCGGTGGTGGTTGATGGCAACATCGTCAGCGCACGCACCTTCCACGACAACACCGACTGGATGCGCGAGTTCATGAAGCTGCTGAACGCCGCGCGCGACGCCCGCGCGAGCGCGTAGGAGGCGACCGCTTGACATGGACCCCGTGGAGCTACTGCTGGTCGGGTGCGGGATGATGGGCGCGCGCCACGTGCGCGGCCTGGCCGAACTCGAAGGCGCAGCCCCCGGCAGCGTCCGGCTGCTTGCTGTGTGCGACCTGCGGGAGGAGACCGCGCAGAAGGTCGCCGCGGAGGCTGAAGAGCTGCTGGGCGCGAGGCCGAAGGTCTTCGCCAGCGTTGAGCAGGCGCTGGCCGGCGAGCCGGGCCTTCAGGCCGCAGACCTCGTGACCGACCCGCGCTCGCATGACGAACTGGCGCTGGGGCTGCTGGAAGCGGGCCTGCACGTGATCTGCGAGAAGCCGCTGGCGCTGACGGTGGCGCGGGGACGGCGCATGGTCGAGGCGGCCCGGCGGACAGGGCGCGTGCTCGCGACCGCCGAGAACAACCGCCGAGACCCGATGAACCGGCTGGCGAGGGCATGCCTCGAAGGAGGGTTGATCGGGGAGCCGAACTTCGCCCTCCAGGTGACGGTCAACCGCGGAGGCGGCATCCTCGCGACGGCCTGGCGGCATCGGCGGGCCATGGGCGGCGTGCTCCTGGATGTCGCGATTCACCTGGGGTACATTCTGGAGTATCTGATGGGACCGATCGCTAGCGTGTGTGCGCGGGCGCAGCTAGTGCAAGCCGAGCGCTCGGGCAAGGAGTTTGACGGGACACCGGCGGAGGTGATGGCGGATGCTGAGGACTGCTTCTCGGCGGCGCTCGAGTTCGGGACCGGCGCGCAGGGACAGTGGACCGCGCACTTCGCCAGCAGCGGCGAGACCAGCTTCAAGCGGCTGATCCTGGGGAGCGAGGGGACCCTCGACGCGCCGCCCGATCGGTCGGGACGGGGCGTCGAAGTGCGCCGCGGGGACGAGAAGCTGAGCGGTGAGGCGCTGCTGGCCGAGCTTGCCGACTACCGGCTCAATGAGATCGAGACGCGGCTGTTCGGGGAGCGGCCGGCGTCGTACTCGTTCGAAGGCCCCGTGACGGACCGCAAGCTCATCGCGGCGGAGATGCACGACTTCGTGGCGGCGATCCGCAGCGGCCGGGGCTGTGGCGGTGGGGACCGCGCGCTTGCGCGCGGCGGCCGTCCGCCGGAGGCTGACAGCGAGACCGGGCTGCGCTCCGTGGCGGTCGTCCATTCCGTGCTCGAGTCCGCCCATGCCGGGCGGCCGGTCATGATAGACGAGGTCATTGGCGGCGACCTGCACGTCTACCAGGACACGGTGGAGGCCGCGCCGGTCTAGGCCTGCTACCGTCTGCCGCTTGCCGTGGTCGTGCGGAGGGCGGCCTGCATACCGCCCGCCGCGCGCAAGCGCGCGGTCCCCACCGCCACAGCCCCGCCCGCAGGTGGCGATGCAATCGGCCGGCAGTGACCAGTGATGGACGCTGATGGGATGAGTTCATGTGCCTGGGGCGGACCTGTTCTTGCTTGGCGGCGACATAGAGGTTTTCGACCTCATCGCCGACGACTTCATTGCCGTGGCCGGTAGTGGGGAAACCACGATCGCGATCCTGCTGGCGGGCGGTGTCGACTGGCAACGCCACCTTCCATCCTACCTGGAGCCCTGGCACAGTCGCGGCGTACGCCACACGCACGTCATCGTGCCCGATGATGACGGCCAGCTCGAGCCTGAGGCGGCATCGGCTCGGATTCGTGAGGCAACAGGCATCATTGTCGGGGGCGGGAATACGCCTGGGTACCAGCGGCTGTATGCGACCGAGCCCCTGCGAACGGTGATCCGCGACCATTACGCGGAGGGTGTGCCGTACGCGGGGCTGTCGGCCGGTGCGCTGATCGCAGCCGATCCGTGTGTCATCATGCCGCGAGAGCCCGCCGGCGGCCAGATCTCCATCCTGCCCGGCCTCGGGCTGCTGCAAGGCCTTGTCATCGGCGTTCACTTCAACCGGCCAGGCCGTCTGGCGTACCTGCTCGAGGCCATGCGCAAGACCGGCGTGCACGCGGGGCTGGGCGTTGACGAGGCCGGGTGCGTCGTGCTGGAGGACGGCAAACCCCCGCGGGTGCTGGGAGAATCCGCCTACGCGATCACACTGGCGGATGCCGGGGCGGGGGGCTATACCATCTTGCCTCTGGCTTCCCGGTAAGATGTTCGCGCCCCGAGGAGGTCACTCCGATGCCCAGGCCTGAGATGACCGGCCGCGAGCGGATACTGGCGGCGATCGCGCATCAGGAGCCGGACCGAGTGCCGATCTCGCCCCGCGTCGGCGCGTGGATGACAGCCACCTACGGCGACTCGAGCCTCGCCACGCAGCTTGACAAGCTCCCGGACATGGACTTTATGCACATCGTCGGCGAGCCCACCCCGAACTACCTCATCAGCTACCCCGACCAGTACGACCTGCCCGAGGTGCAGGTCGAGCAGACGAAGTACGAAGAGGGCGACTACCAGGTCGTGGAGCGGACCTTTTGCACGCCCGCCGGAGACCTCTCGGACCGGACAAAGATCCCGCCCTCGGGGCGCGAGTACGGCGTCTCGCCCAACCCCCTCAAGACCGAGTTCCTGCTCAAGGGCCCCGA
>CBFDBV010000125.1:0-11267 GCA_965603135.1 uncultured bacterium | reverse complement strand
ACCGCCGACGCGCAGACCGTGCTGTCGAACGCCCACTTGCTGGCCGTGTACCCTTCCGGGTTGGCCTTTGTCGCGGGCGCCAGGACGGAGCCGATGGCGCCCCAGCTCCCGCCGCGATCGCGGCTCGCCTCGATCGGCCCGTTCTCGCGATTGACGAGGCGGATCCGGAAGACTTCCGGCCTGGCTGCGGCGTTCTCGTAGGCCACCTCGGGCGAGACGGCGCGTTCGACCTCAGGCGTCGCGCCCGCAGCGGCGTTCAGCAGAATCAAGGCGATGGCTATCTGAGCGGCAGGTTTCAAGCTCCGAACTTCTCCGAGGCGGCGATGTAGTTGCTCAGAACGTTCATCAGGTCCATCCCGCGCATGCGGCCGATGCCGCCCTTCGCGCAAGGCCTCTCGCCGTAGGTCTGCACGTCATCGGGCCTCAGGCCCATCCCGTAGAAGGCGATGGGCACAGGGTCGCCGCTGTGATCGCCGACGGAAACCGGGGTCGAGTGATCCGCGGTTATCGCCACGGTCGCGGCCGAGAAGTCCATGTTGTCGAGCAGGTAGCCCACGGCCCGGTCCACCTTGGCGATGGCCTCCATCTTGGCCTGGTAGTCGCCGTCATGTCCGCCCAGGTCGGGCGCCTTGATGTTTGCCAGCACGAAGTCGTGGTCCCCAAGCGCAGCCACGACCGCCTTCGCGATGGCGATCTCGTCGGTGTCCTGGCCGCCGGTAGCGCCCGGGACCCTGACGACGTCCATCTTCAGGTACTCCCCCAGCCCGCGCACGAGGTCCACCTCGACGATCATCGCCGAGCGCAGGCCGTAGCGCTCCTCCAGCGGCTGCAAGTGCATCGCGGTGCCGGCCCCGCGCGGGAGCACGATGTTGGCCGGCAGCTCACCGCGCTCGCGGCGGGCCTGGTTCACCGGGTGCTTGTCGAGGATCTCGCGCGTCCTGCGAACGAACTCATTGATGATGGCTGCGGTTCTCTGTGCTGCGTCGGGGTCCTCGGCATCCTGCTCGGGTTTCGCGTCCCAGTAGTCCACCCCGGCCTCGTGCGGGTCAACCTCGGTTATCTGGTGTGACAGCCCCTCGGCCCGCAGCACGAGCGCAGCCCGGTGCTCGACGGAGGGCTCGAAGATGCACTGAACGCCACCGATCTCGCCGGCGCCCTGGGAGACGGCCGCGGCGAGTTCATCGGTGCCGGCCTTGATGCGTCCCGCGCGCCGGTCCACGACCTTGCGCCCCTCAACGGTGGCGAAGTTGCACCTGAAGGCCACGTCCCCGGGCTGCACCGCGATGCCCACCCCGCGGGCCTCGAAGGGCCCTCGGCCCCGGTAGTACTCCAACGGGTCGTAGCCCAGGAGGGCCATGTGCGCGGTGTCACTTCCCGCGGGCCGACCCGGGGCGATGGGGTCCATCAGGCCGCATTCGCCCTCCCGGGCGGCGAGGTCGAGGGAGGGCGTGTCCTGGGCTTCGAGGGTGGTTTTGCCGCTCAGCTCGGGAAGGGGCCGTCCGCCCATTCCGTCGCCGATGAATATGATGCCCTTTGATCCTGGGGTCACTCGGATGCCTCCTAGTAGTGGCGTCGAGCTGATTCTATGACATTGCAGGCGAATTGTAAAGGCAGGCCGTCTTCTGCCCCGCAGGTGCGCGTTGGGGGGGACGGCGGAGGGGAGCATGCATCGTCTGCCGGCAAGTCCTCAAGTTCTGGGCGTCAGCGCCGATATATGGCGCAGCCGGACGAAGATCACTCGGAGCGTGCCCTGCGGGAGGGGAGGCGGACAGATGCAGCATGCTGACGCGCGCAAGGCGGCAGTTGCCGTGGTAGCGCTCATAGCGGCGGTTCTGCTGGCCCTGGCGACCGTGATGGTCCCTGAGGTCCGGACGGCCGCTCAGCGAACGTGGGAGGCCAGGGCTCGCCCGGCTCTCGTGGAAAGCCTGGCAGAACGGTCTCCTGTCGTTCCCGCCTCGAGCTTCGGGGATCCCTACTACGAGTGGGCCCGCTTCACTGCCCCTGCCGAGCGGGCTGCGGAGGCGGCACCGGCCTCGCGGCGCGTGGCGGCTGACCCTGACACAACCGTACGCCTCCCCACCCAGGCCGTTCCCGGGAAATCGCGTTGACCTCACGGTCGCGCGGCATGGGTGGTTGAGCAAGGACGGCCGGGGCATCTTGGGATGCCGCGGCCGTCCCATTGCAGGGCGCTCTCGCTTTCGGCGTCATCAGCGCTTCGACGTCGCTGTGTCCTCCCGAAACTTGTAGCCGATCCTGGGCACGGTGATGATGTAACGCGGGTCGGCAGCAGCATCCTCGAGCTTCTTCCTGAGCCGGCCGATGTGAACATCCAGGGTGCGCGTCTTCACCGTGTCCGGATAGCCCCAGACCTCCAGCAGCAGCCTCTCTGAGGGGACCACCTCACCAGCGCGCTCGGCCAGCGCCCACAGGAGCTTCAACTCCATCGGAGTGAGGTGGAGCGTGTCGCCGTTCAGGGTGACGCAGTGGGCCGCGCGATCAATCTTGATGGCGCCGAACTCAAGCACGTGGCCGCGGCGGGCCGATGCGGCCTGGCGGGACCCGCGCACTCGCCTGAGGGAGGCCTTAACCCGCTCGACCAACTCCTCGGCGTCGTAGGGCTTGACCACGTAGTCATCCGCGCCAAGCTCCAGCCCGAGCACCCGGTCCAGCTCGCTGGGGCGGCTGCTGACGATGATCAGGGGCACCTCGCTCTGCTTGCGGATCCGCCGGCACACGTCCAGGCCGTCAACGTCGGGGAGGGCGAGGTCGAGTACCAGCACATCGGGCTGAAGCCGCCTCTGCATCACCAGCGCCTCCGCCCCGGTGGTCGCCGCCGCGACCTCAAAGCCTTGCCCCTCAAGATGATCGTGCATCGGCGCAGCGCCGCCCGGACTCTGTACCACCAGTACAGTCGCTTGCATAGAGCTCACCTCATAGGTATACTCATAGGGCGTGCCTGCAAGGGTGCGTGTGTCGCTTTCTACCAGTACATATATGCGCCTGTGAGCGCGTTGGCTTTAACCGCGAGGGCTGGCAACGCCACCGGCGCCGAGGTGCGATCAATGCCCGCCGACAGAGCTGTCTTCTTCGATGGCGTGCGCTCGGTGGCTGTTCGGGCGGTAGGGGTGCCCGCTCCGGGCCCCGGCGACGTGCTGGTGGAGGTGGCGGCCTGCGGCGTGTGCGGGAGCGACCTGCACCAGTACCTGGGGCGCTGGCCGCAAAACGAGTACGCCGTCGGCCACGAGATCGGGGGCGTGGTGAGCGAGTGCGGAGCGGAGGTCGGCACCATCGAGCCGGGCGAGGCGGTGTGCGTGGAGCCGTTCCTGTACTGCGGGCGGTGCCGATACTGTCAGGTGGGGCGGTACTTCCACTGCTACGAGATGGGGTTTTTCAGCCTGACCGCGCATGGTGGCATGAGCACGCGGCTGTGCGTGCCCGAATACTGCCTGTACAGGCTCCCCGACGGCGTGCCGGCGGAGCTGGGCGCGCTGTGCGAGCCGCTGGCGGTCGGGATTCACGGGCTGCGCCTGGGCGGGCTGCGCGGCGAGCAGACGGTGCTGGTGCTGGGCGGGGGCACCATCGGGCTGCTGACGGCGGCGGCCGCCCGCTGGCTCGGCGCCGACCGCGTCTACCTGACCGCCAAGTACGAGCACCAGGCCGAGGCCGCGCGGCGGCTGGGAGTTGACGAGGTCCTGCCGACTGAGTCGGAGGCGCTTCAGCAGCGCCTGGCGGCGATTGCGCCCGAGGGCCCGGAGCTGGTGGTGGAGACCGTGGGCAGCCGGGCGGGTACCCTGGCCGCCGGCCTCGCGGCCGCCCGGAAGATGGGCACCGTGGTCCTGTTGGGTGGGAACACCGAGCCGATGCAGGGGCTCGACCTGGCGCCCGTGATAACGAAGGAGCTTGCCATCGTCGGAGCCGGCTGCTACGGGCGCCTGGGTCATCACAGCGACTTCGAACTTGCGGTGCGGATGCTGGGCGAAGAGACGGACCGGCTGGCCTCGCTGGTGACACATCGCTTCCCGCTGGAGCAGGCGCAGCAGGCCTTCGAGGTCGCGCTGGAGAAGGCCGAGCACCGCAGCGTCAAAGTTCTCGTCGAGGGCTCCCGAGCCCTATCACCGTTGAGGAGCAGTTGAGATGAAGGCACCTGTGAAGACGGTCCACGTTGGCCTGGGGCCGATCGGGTTGGAGATCGTTCGCGCGGGGGTCGCCGCCGGGCTGTGCGAGCCGGTGGCAGCCGCCGACATCAACCCGGAGCTGGCCGGCGCAAGCCTCGCGGAGATCGCCGCGTCCGAGGCCGTCCCGGCGGTGGCTGTTAACTCCGACCTGAACGAGGCCGCCCAGCGCGGCACCGAGCAGGAGGCTGAGGTGGCGGTGGTGGCGACCGGCTCTCACCTGGGGCTGATCGCGGATCAGTTTGAGGCGCTGCTCGGCGCCGGGCTGAACTGCCTCTCGACCTGCGAGGAGCTGGTCTTCCCCTGGCTGAAGGCCGCCGATGCCGCCGACCGGCTCGACGGCATCGCCCGCGAGCACGAGGTCAGCCTGCTGGGCGTCGGCGTCAATCCCGGGTTCGTGCTGGACCTGTTGCCCTTCGTGATGACACGCGTGTGCCAGCGCGTGGGCGGCGTGTACGCCGGGCGCTTCGTTGACGCCTCCCTGCGCAGACCTCAACTTCAGGCCAAGATCGGCTGCGGGCTGAGCGAGGATGAGTTCCGGGCGCGGGCCGCCGATGGCGCCATCGGCCACGTGGGCCTGGGCGAGTCGGCGGCGCTGCTGGCCGATTCGCTGGGCTGGCCGTGGGATGAGATCGAGGAGACCATTGATCCGGTGATGGCGGCAGAGCCGGTGCGGTCGGAGCATTTCAGCGTGGCAGCGGGCGAGGTTCGGGGGCAGGTTCAGACGGTGCGAGCGAGTGCGCCGCAGGGGAAGGTGGAGCTGGAGCTTTGCATGGCCCTGGGCGAGCGGTCGAGGGACGTGGTGAGGGTGGACGGCGAGCCGCCGGTGAGCCTGGTGATCGAGGGCGGCATTCACGGGGATCGCGCCACGGCGGGGATGGTCATCAACTTCCTGGGGCCGGTCGTCAAGGCGCCTGCGGGGCTGCGGACCGTGACCGAGGTGGCGCTGGGCTAACCGGCGCGATCGTCCGCCGTTCCTCGCCGTTCCTCGTTCCACGCCGCGGTGGTGTACTTGTCGCGGCAGAGCCTCCGGGCGCAAGCCTCCTCGTCCGGGGAGAGCTGTTCGGCCCTGAGGTGAAGCTCGAAGGCCTCGGCGAAGCCCTCGATGACGCTCCGGCTCAGTTCCTCGAAGGTGACCGGACGGCCGAGGAGGGCGGTGACGCTGACCGCGGCGCGGTCGAGGCCCTCGGCGGCCACGCCAGGCGCAGGGCCGGGCATAACGGCGGCGTGACCGGCGGGGTTGATGGTGAGGGGGATCGAGCCGTGCTGAAGGATGGCCCCGTCCCGGCGCACTTGGGCGCTGCCCACGATCTTGCGCCCGGCAGCCTGGAGATCGCAGCGCGCGGTCTTCGCGAAGCAGATCGCCCGTGCCCCCGGGTACCGGTCGGGGCCGTGCGAGCCGTCGTCGCCGAGGGTGACCTCCGCTCCCAGCTTCTGAAGGCCGGCGACGAGGCCGCGGGAGATCTCGCGGTACGATCTCATAACGCTGTGACCGCCGCGGATCTCGTCCTGGCGGACACAGAAGGAGTAGGTCAACTCATCATCGTGGAGGATGGCTCGGCCGCCGGTGGGGCGCCTGATGAGGTCGTAGCCGCGTCGTCGACATTCGTCGAGGTCAATCCCGTCATCGAGCGGCTGGAAGTAACCCAGCGACAGCGCCGGGGGCTGCCAGCCGTACAGCCGGAGGGTCGGGGGCCGCTCCCCTGAGGCCACGGCCCTCATTATCGCCTCGTCCACGGCCATGTTCCAAGGGCCGCTGGCGAATCCGCTCTCGATCACCCGCCAAGTGCGCACGCTCATGTCCCAGTAAGTGGCGAGTGCAAACGGCAGTAGCGAGTTGCGAGTTACGAGCAACGACTAACGGCAAACATCCAAGCGGTACACTCGCTACTCGCAACTGTCGTTGCTGTCGTTGCTGCGGCCGCAGGCCGCCGTCGCTTGCCTCCGCAGTGCTCACTGCTCGTCCTCGTCCTCAAAGAGGTCCTCGTCCTCGTCGCCTTCGAGTGCGTCGAGGTACTTCTCGTACTCGTCGTGGGTCATAAGGGCCTCGACCTCGGCCGGGTCCTCCAACTCCAACTCCAGCAACCAGCCGTCGCCGTAGGGGTCATCATTGATGGCCTCCGGCGCGTCGAGGACATCCTCATTGACGCGCGTGACCGCGCCGCTGGCCGGCGCTATCAGGTCCTCAACCGACTTAACGGACTCTACCGTGCCGCAGGCGTCCCCGCGGATGATCACCGCGCCTTCGTCGGGCAGCTCCACGAAGATGATCTCGCCCAGTTGGTCCTGCGCGTAGTCGGAGAGGCCCATGAGGGCGGTCTCGCCGTCCGGGCGCGCCCACATGTGGGCTTCGTCGAACCTGATGTCTCCGGTGCTCATCTGAACGCCTCCTTGTCCGACTTCCGACCTCCGACTACCGACCACCGACTTCCGACTACCCACTACGACAACGGCATTCAGCTTCGCCTCAGCGTAGAGCTGGTCATTTGCTGTTAGTCGGATGTCGGTTGTCGGATGTCGGCCGTCGGTTAAAGGCCGCGACGACTTCTGCAATGCGCGCGATGTGCTCGGGGGTGGTGCCGCAGCAGCCGCCCACGATGCGCACGCCAAGCTCCAGGAAGCTCACCGCCAACTCGGCGGACTCCTCGGGCGTCCCTGCGAAAACGGCCTTGCCGTCAACGAGCTGCGGGACGCCGGCGTTGGCCTGGGCCATCATCGGCACGTGGGTTTCCGGGCTCATCGCCTCCAGCCCTGCCAGCATACTGCCCGGGTCGCCGCAGTTGGCCCCGATGATCTCGATGCCCAGGCCCTGGAGGCGCCGCGCGACCTCGACGCCGTCGTTGCCCATCATAGTGCGGCCGCCAGGCGATGAGAAGGAGATGGTGACCGCGATGGGCACGCCGCCATCAGCCTGGCGGAGGCCGCGCACTCCCGCCTCGACCTCTTCGAGCACCTCGAAGGTCTCCAGCAGCAGGAAGTCCACGCCCTCGTCAAGCATAGCCTCCGCTTGCTTGCGGTAGACCTCCTCGGCGCGCGCAAGGCTCAGCTCGCCGTAGGGCTCCACCAGCTTCCCCGTCGGACCGGCGCCGCCCGCGACGAACGCATCGGGCCCGACCGCCTCGCGCAGCAGGCGCACCCCGGCGCGCGCAATGTCCTCTGACTTGTCCGCCAGGCCCTTGCGCGCCAGCATCTCCTCGTTGGCCGTGAAGGTGTTGCTCTGAAAGACCTCGGCACCCCCGGCGCTCTCATGCCCCGTGCGCGCCAGCATCTCCTCGTTGCAGGTGAGGGTGTTGCTCTGGAACACGTTGGCCCCCGCGTCCTGGTACGCCTTGTGCACCGCGGCGACCTTCTCGGGCGCGATCAGGTTCATCTCGCCCGTGTCGCGCACGACGGTGCCATCAGCCGACAGCATCGAGCCCATCGCGCCCTCGCACACCAACACCCGCTTGTCAAGCTCTGCCAGCAAGTCGTGAGCGGCCATTGCCTGAGCTACCTTTCGATGAACACAATGCTATCAAGCGCCGAGGATTTCGGTCGGCCCCCGGAATGCTGGCACAATATTAGGTAAGCGACGCTCGCCTGTCAACCGGCGCGCGAAAAAAAAAGCAGGGACCTTCGGCCCAGCCACGAGCGACGAGCAGTTGGCTCGCAGCTCGCAGCTCGTAGCTGCTGACGGTCTTCACACAGCCCCGTCGAGCAGCCACCAAGTTGACATCGGCGTGGTGTTCACGTATACTGGCCGAAAACCTCCCCCGAAGGACCGAGAATCCAGAGACAATGGCGGCCGCCGGTAGCACCGAGTGGGTCATCAAGCCGCGGGATGTCTCCCAAGAGAGGCACCTGGCGCAGGCCCTGGGGATTCATCCGGTTCTCGCGGGGCTGCTCATCGGCCGCGGCTTCGATGGGCCCGCCAGCGCGCAGGCCTTTCTCAACCCCTCGCTCGACGACCTCCACGACCCGTACGAGCTGCCGGACTTGGAGCCGGCGGTGGACAGGATCCTGCAAGCGTTGGATGCGGGCGAGCCGATCCTGGTGCATGGCGACTATGACGCCGACGGCGTGACGGCGTCGGCGCTGCTGGTGCGTTTCCTGAACAAGCTGGGCGGGCAGGTTCAGTACTTCGTTCCGAACCGGTTCAAGGACTCCTACGGGATGAGCACGCGGGCGGTGCGCGCCTCCGCCGGGCAGGTGGGGCTGATCATCGCGGTTGACTGCGGGGTGCGCGATCACGAGGCGGTCGCGGCGGCGCGGGAACAGGACCAGGACGTGATCGTGGTGGATCACCACGAGCCCGGGGAGAGCTTGCCCGCCGAGGCGCTGGTGATTGACCCGAAGCGGGAGGACTCGCGCTACCCCGAGCGCGAGTTGGCGGCCGTCGGGCTGGCCTTCAAGCTGGCCTCGGCGATCTGCGAGCGCCGCGAGCTGCCGCAGAACTCGCTGCAACGCGCCTTCCTGGACCTGGTGGCGATCGGGACCATCGCGGACGTGACGCCACTGGTGGGTGAGAATCGGACGCTGACGCACGCGGGGCTCCAGGTGCTCCCGCACACGCGCAAGGTCGGCCTGCAAGTGCTGATGGAAGTGTGCGGGCTGAGCGGGGCGGTCACCGCGCGGGACGTGGGCTTTCGCATCGGGCCGCGCCTGAATGCGGTGGGGCGGATGGCGGACGCGCACGACGCCCTGGAGCTGCTGCTGGCCGATGATGAGGTCGAGGCGCGTCGCATGGCGCTGTATCTCGACAGCCTAAACTCCCAGCGGCAGCGCGAGCAAGAGACCACCTTCCGGCAGGCGATGGACATCGTCGAGACCCAGGTTGAGCTGGACAGCGAGCGGGTGCTGGTGCTGGCGCGTGCGGGCTGGCACCGGGGAGTGCTGGGCATCGTGGCGGCGAAGGTGCTGGAGGCGACGAGGCGGCCGACGGTGGTGCTGGCCATTGAGGGAGACGAGGGGCATGGCTCGGCGCGCAGCATCCCGGGCTTCGACATCGCGCGGGCCTTCGCAGAGTGCGACGACCTGCTGGAGCGGCATGGCGGGCATGCGCTGGCGGGGGGCCTCACGCTGACGAGGGGGCACGTTGATGCGCTGCGGGAGCGGCTCAACGAGCTGGGCTGGGCGTGGATGAGCGAGGATGACCTGCGGCCGCGACTGACCGCCGACTGTGAGGTGGAGTTCGCGGAGGTGGACGAGAACCTTGCGGTGGCCCTCACCCTGCTGGAGCCCTGCGGGGAGGCGAACCCGGAGCCCCTGCTGGTGGGGCGCGGCGCGAGGGTGCTCGAAGTGCGTGGCGTGGGCAGCGGCGGCAGACATCTGAAGCTGCTGGTGTCGGCGGCGGGACGGGAGTTCGAGTGTATTGCCTTTGGGTTCGGGCAGGAGGTATCATGGGTGAGGCCCCGCTCTGAGCTGGACCTGTGCTTCGTTCCGATGATGGATGACTACGGCGGGCTGGCCAGGCTGCAGTTGAGGGTCGAGGACTTGAAGCGTGCGGCCCCGGGGAGGCAGTAGCCGGCTGAGGGCCGGCGACCGGGGACAGTCATCCCGCCCAGGCGGGATGACTGTCCCCTAAGCAGGGGAGAGATCTTGATGGCGACACATACCTTCACGCGCCGGACCAGTGCCAGGCGGCAGGTCGTTGACATCACGGCGGATGTTAGTGGGATCGTCCGGGGCACCGGTGCGTCCGCGGGCATCTGCCTGATCTCGGTGCCGCACTGTACCTGCGCGGTGTACGTCAACGAGAACGAGGCAGGGCTGGTGGACGATGTGCTGACGCTCCTGGCCCGCATCGTCAGGGGCGGTGAGTGGCAGCATGACCGCATAGACAACAACGCGTCCGCGCACCTGACGGCCATCCTCGCGGGCAACAGCGTCGCGCTGCCCATCGAGGGCGGCGAGGTGCACCTGGGCACGTGGCAGAGCATCATGTTGGCCGAGCTGGACGGCCCTCGAGAACGCCGAGTGAATGTGACCGTGATGGGAGATTGAGGGTGAGCGCCGAGACCGTGCCCGGCGAGGTCAAGCAGGCGGTGTTGCTGGTCGGAGGGCTGGGGACGCGCCTGCGCCCGCTCACGCACACGCGGCCGAAGGCGCTGGTGCCGCTGCTGAACCGGCCGCTGCTCTCCTACGAGCTGGAACTGCTCGCGCGGCACGGAGTGCGCGACGTGATCCTGGCGGTGTCCTACCAGGCGGACCAACTGCGGGCGGAGCTGGGCGAGGGCGAGCGATGGGGCTTGAGCCTGAGGTATGTCGAGGAGGCGGAGCCGCTGGGAACCGCCGGCGGGATCAAGAACGTCGAGGCGCTCATCGAGGGGCCGTTCCTGGCCTTCAACGGCGACCTGGTGATGGAGGTTGATCTGCGCGAACTCGGCCAGGCTCACCTTGAGTCCGAAGCCGTGCTCACGCTGTGCCTGAGACGGGTGGACGACATCTCCGCGTTCGGGCTGATAAGGCGAGATGAGGACGGATGGGTCACGGCGTTCCTGGAGAAGGTCGAGGTGGACGAAACCGGGCAGAACACCGTCAACTCGGGCGTCTACGTGATGTCGCCGGAGATCCTGGAGCACGTCCCGCCAGGCGAGGAGTGCTCGAACGAGCACCAGCTCTTCCCCGGCCTGCTGGAGGCTGGGCAGCGCGTCTACGGGCACGTCCCCAGCGCGTGGGGGTACTGGAACGACGTCGGCAGACTTGATGGCTACCTGGAGGCGAACCGCAGCCTGCTGAACGGCGCGCTGTCCTGGGTCGGCCCGGGCATGGCCGAGGATGTGAAGGTGGCCGAGGGGGCGGAGGTCGTCGAGCCCTGTCTGCTGGGCGAGGGCGCCACCATCGGCAGCGGCGCGACGGTCGGGCCGTGGGTGACGCTGGGCGAGGGGGCCGTGATAGGCGAGGGGGCGCGAGTGTCCGACTCGATTCTGTGGCCGCGGGCAACGGTCGGCCGCGGCGCCCGGGTGAAGGGGAGCGTGGTTGGCGAAGCGGCCTCGGTGGGCGATGACGCTGAGCTTGGCGGAGGAGCGATCGTGCAGTGATGGCCTGGCCCGAAGACGAGCTGCTGATGATCCCGGGCCGACGAACTTGCCGGATGAGGTGCGGGAGGCGCTCGCC
>CBFDBV010000124.1:0-11282 GCA_965603135.1 uncultured bacterium | reverse complement strand
AAGCTGAGCTGCGCAAGACCATCAGGGAGTGGCTTCAGCCGCCTACGTCAACACCTGTCCAACCGAAAACATGACGTCATCGGTCACGCTCGGCCTGCCGGGCAGGGCTACGTAGGCTCTGAGTACCACACGCTAGTTGGCACCACGAACGGGGTAAGCCACCGCTGACCGTGCCCGGGAAAGGGGCCAGGTCTAGCGTCAGTATCGAGGGCGCCAGGGCATGAGAGGTGCAGCCATGTGCCACACTGGCACTTACGTGTGCTGTCTGACGGTTCTGGGAGCGTTTGCACTGGGCCTGGGTATAGCCCGGGCAGACGGCCAACTGTATGACAGGAACGCCGAGCATCCACGTCTGCTATGCACATCCGCCGAGCTTGACGAGGTGCGCAGCCGGCTGAACAGCGGTGTCGAGCGCATTGCGTACCAACGTATGATTGAGAAGTGCGAGGGGTACATAGACCCCAAGTCCAGTCTCTACGTGGACTGGCCGGAGCGCAAGAAGGCGTACTGGCACAACCGATCGGGAGCGACGTGGCTCACGAAGTGCTTCGAGGAGCTGGCATGGGCAGGCGTGCTCTCGGGGGAGCGCAGGTACACCGAGGGTTCGAAGAGAATCGTGTTGACGGTCATCCGCGAGCGCATCATAGACGGCATCGGGGGCCTGAACTACGGTCAGCCCTACAAGGGCTGGCTGAGCCAGCCCCTCGACGCCGGGCACTCAAGCCGTTCCCTTGCCATCTTCTACGATCTGCTCCACGACCACCTGACCGAGAGTGAGCGCACCGAAGTGCGCGACTACATGGCCGGCACCTACCTATCCTACCTGTATGATTACATGACTGGGCTTCCCGGGAAGGACAACTACCCCGGCGTGCTGGGACACAACTTCGCACTGATCGGGAACTCGACAGGCGCCCTGATGACGCTGGTCATGTACGGCGAGACGGGCAATGCCGAGCAGGAGCAGGCCTGGCTCGACACCTTCATGGACGGGATAAGGCAGTATCTCGACATCGGCATCGGGGCGGATGGTGGGGCCCTCGAGGGAGCGGGGTACACGTCGGCCTGTCTGTATTACCTCAACTTCCCTGTCGAGGCCCTGCGCCGGGCGGGCGGCGAGAACCTGTGGGAGCATCCGCGCCTGCAGAAGGTGACCGACTACTACCTGTACGAGGCACTGCCTGGTGGGAACTACTTCAACAATACTAACGACGCCTTCTTCCATGCGCATACGTGCTTCTTCCCCCTGTATGCCGCCGCGTATGACAAGCCGGAGATGACGTGGCTGTGGCAGCACGTGACCGGGCACCGAACGGATCCAAGCGATGTCTTCGGGGACGGCCGCAATGCCGCGCAGCCGCTGCTAAACTACACCGTCTTGTGGCACGCGCTGGCCCCCGCGCCGGAGCGGCCCGAGGAGCTTGACAGACCTCTCAGCAAGCTCTTCTCGCGACGGGGTATCGTGGACATGCGGTCTGGCTGGGGCAAGGAGGATTGTCTCCTCTCCTTCACGGCCGGCGGTAATCCCGAGGTCGGCCATGGTCAATATGACGCGAACCATTTCGCCCTGTACCGCGCCAACAGCGCGCTGGCCGGGGACTCGGGCTATGGAGCCCGTCAGACTGAGGATCACAACGGTCTGCTCTTCGACGGCAAAGGCCAGCAACTCAGGTGCACGGAGGGGCGGATCGTCGCCTATCGGCCGGGGGATCTGGCGACCTATGCGTGTGGCCGTGCCGGCGACCTGTACTACAACAAGGCGCTGAGCAAGTTCGACCGCCACGTCTACTTCGTGCACGACAAGGCCAGACCCTATGCAGCCGTCTATGATGAAGTGGAAGCCGACGGCGCGGAGCACACCTACACGTGGCTACTGCAGGGCATCAACGCTACAGGCTTCATGATCTCCGGCGAGGGGATGCGCTTCGACCTGAGCGGAGAGTACCCATTCATCATTGACGACAACACGGGCTGGCAGATGCAGGTGGTCCTCTTCGCGTCCGAAAACCCCGCCTTTACGACGGACCTGAACGAGACCAAGTGGAGCGCCACGGCAAAGGTGGTGACACACCCCAGGCTTCGGGCAGAGTTCAGGACTGCCTCGGCGCCGCATTTCCTGGCATTCCTGTACCCGCACAGACCTGGAACCGTTCTGCCCGAGGTCACTCGTGTCGCTGACCACGCGCTGCGCGTGCAGTGGGATGATTGCGTGGATCTCGTGGCGTTCGGCCCGGCACGGGCGAGCGAGGCACGGACTGAGGGCATTGGGTTCTTGCGCACGGCCCTGGGAGCCGGGGCGAGTGGTCCGGGGTGAGATACTCGGGTAGGACATCCCGCCCAGCGGGCGGGATCACCTGTCCGTGTATTTCGTGTGCCGACGCTTCGGGCAGACGAGGCGTCTGTCCTACTATCAGAATGACAGACTCGCCCTGAGCGGAGCGAGGGGGCTCGCAGGTGAGCAGTGCGGACAAGGACGCCGCGCTTCTCCTGCTCATGGATGCTGCCCCTTTCGGTGGGTGCAAGCGCCCCGAAGACCAACGTTACACCCGGACGCGTTTCTGGGGGGCAGGTCACCGCGCGTATCGCCGTGCGTTGACGCGATCCCGCTTTGTGTGTACCCTGTTTGCATTCACAGTCGTAGGCTGGTCTTCGACGGTTTAGTGAACACAGGAGTGTACACCATCTACAGTACCCAGAGAGCCTGCGAGAAGTGGATCTGGACGGAGTTGATCGGGTTCGACACCCGCGACGAGGACCTTGGGGTGGGGGCGTACCTCGACGCCGCCGGGTTCACTCCTGACGCGATCTGCCTGATGATCACATCCCCCGATTTCATCCTGTCTCACGAGGGTGTGGACGAGGAGGTGGCCCTGCCCCCGGACTTCTGCTCCCGTGACGGGCATGAGTTCAACCCCCACAGACAGAGGCAGGTCTGGACGAACCAGCAGCTCAAGCGGCTGATCGAGGAGCTGCAGGCGCGCGGGGTTGACGCATATCTCACCGTGTTCACGCGATTCTACGGCGACCGGTTCCATCACGAGTGGGTCAGCGATCACCGGGAAGTCTGTATGGTGTTCCGGTCCCACGGCTGGGCGTCCGCCATTAACTGCCTGTCGCGACTGAACGATGGCACGTACTTCCAGGACTACTTCGCCGCCAAGCTGGTGGAGGTCCTGGAGTACTACGGGTTTGACGGTTGGCACGGGGCGGACGGGTACGGCCCGCTCAGTGGGCCGATCTATGAGGTCTCGGTCTCCGATGACATGGTTGAGCAGTTCGCGGCCAGCCGAGAGTTGGACCTGCCGGACATCGTCACTCGGGAGTGCGGCCACGACGTCGAGAGGCTGGAGGCCAGAGCCAGTTGGATCTGGAGACACGCGCGACACGAGTGGATTGAGTTCTATGCGGACAGGTGGACGGGCTTCTGGCGCAAGATGGTAAACGCGTTGCACAGCGCAGGGAAGAAAGCGGTCATCAACTCAGCCTGGGGCCGGGCCCCCTTCGAGTCGCTCTATCGCTATGGCGTGGACTACCGGAAGATCGTGGACACGGGCGTGGACGGCATCATCGTCGAGACCGTTGCTGCGGGCCTTGCCATGGACCCGAGGCGTGGGGCAACGGATGAGACGCGCCACTACGACTTCCTCTCCATGCTCATGCTCATCAAGGCCTACGTGCCCGATGCGAAGCTCATCTTCCTGCACAACACGCACGACGTCGTGGAGGAGTGGGACTCGATCCGCCACCTCCCGACTCTGCTGGAGAAGGAGATCTACGCGCTCGCGAACGTCTTCGAGACTAGAGACGATGGCAAGCTGCGGCCATGTGCGGACGGCTTGCTGGTATGCCTTGGCGATGGCCTCGATCGCGAGCACTGGCGCTGGCTGCGTGAGAGATGGAGCCTGGCGTTCTCGGCGCTTCCCCGCCGCTGCCTCGGCGCGACCCTGGTCTGGTCCGACGCGGCCATGCACAACCAGGTCCGGGACTTCACGGACACGAGAACATGGACGGTTCACAGGCTGCTGTTTCATCTGATGGCGAGAGGCGCGCCGGTGCAGTCAACGGTGCGCGCGGATCACCTCGACGCCGCGAGTGGCGCGCTGCTGGTCCTGAACCCGCATCTCTTCCCGGCGGAAGAGCTTGAGAGCGTATTCAGCTACGAGGGCGGGCCGATCGTGGCCATCGGCCGGGCCGAGGTGTCGCTTCCTCCCACCGACCACCAGTTCGAGGACGTCTACCCGCCGCAGCAGCTTTGCTGCCGGGTGTACGGCGCTGGGCCGGCGGCCACGCCGCACAGCGAGGGGGACGGCGAGGAGCAGTGGCCGGAGGACGTAATGGACCTGCCGGAGCCGACCGGCTACTGGGACCACTTCATCTTCCGGCAGGTCTCCGAGAGCTTCCTGCGCGCCTGCGCGGACGCGATCACCGCGGTGGCCGGCGGCTTCACGGTGGTGGACGAGGGCGACGCGGTCACGGTCATGATGGCGGAGCAGGACGAGGGCAGGCTGCGTGTTGCCCTCAAGAACAAGACGCCCGTATACGTCCGTCCCCGTGTTGACGTCGGCAGGCCGATCGAGAAGGTGGACATCCTGACCGAATACCCCTCACTACTCGTGCGCCCGGAGGGCGCCAGCTTCTCAGTGCGGGTGCCTGGCTGGGGCATTACCGTGGTGGAGGTGACGCTAGTCAGGTAGCCGCGGCTCGCGAGGTTAAGTCCACAGTGTCTGAGCTACCTCAGCCTTGGCAGGGATGGTCCAGCCGACTGGATGCTACCGGGGCTTGTACTGATCGTCCATATTGCAGAGCTGCAGGCGTACAAGTAGGGACTGCGCTATCCTTCCGTCAGCAGCAGCCGGAAGTTGCGGTGGAGGATGGGCGTGGTCGCGACCCCGTCGTCAACCGCGAAGGTCTCGTTCGTCTCGAAGTCGCGAAGCCTGGTCATCGTCACCTTCAGCGCCTGCAGGTCAAATCCCATTCGTGCCTGCGCGTCCTCGTCGGTGTTGTCAAGAAGGACTACGAGCGCCCGGTCGCCTCTGCGGAAGATTGACGCCACCAGGTTCTCGCCCATCGGCTTCAGGTATTCCCCATTGCCCCAGTAGGGAAGGAACTCAACCTCGTCACCCCAGCCGAGCTCATTCTGCGTGGCCCAGATGGTGTGATAGGGCGTCAGGTCCGAGTACGCGGGCGAGGGCATCGAGTCGTGCAGGAAGATCATGCCCGCCAGGTGCCGCACCTGTGGCAGCTTCGCCGCGCTCTCGTACAGCTCTTTGCCCTCCTTAGTGAGCTGGGCGCGAGAGAACTCTGGCAGAAACGCCGACGGCACCCCCCACTGATGTCCCATGAACTCCGCCCGGAACTTGTCCAGCGGCAGCAGCTCGTAGTAGTTGTCCTTCAGCATCCCCGTGAAGTTCTCTCCATCGCAGATAATGTCGCTGAATGACTGCGTCACCATGAACAGGTGCCCCGACACGTCGTGGCTGATCAGCTTGTCCTCGAAGTCCTCGTGCAGCATGATCCACAGGCGCTTGTGCAGCTCGCGCGTGGCCAGCAGTTGCACCTCCGGCTGCCAGTTGCCGTCCTGATCGAGGTAGCCGCAGCCGTGATGTCGGTTGGCGCAGAACGGCGGGCGCGACACGTCGCAGTAGAGGCCGTCAAAGGCCGCCTGCGCGCAGGCCTGCTTGAAGGACCACACAGTCCAGTCCCGCCAGCTCGCGGAGTTGGGACACACCGAGTTCGCCGTGCCCCAGTCAGCATCCGGCTTGTACGCCTTACGCGGCCCTGGATGGCGGCGCCACTCGTCCCTGAAGTACTGGTACCATGGCCCCCTGACCGAGCACTCGCACAGTCTGGTGTAGGCGTGCGTCTTCCAGCCGTACCCGTGCCGCACTGACTCACCCCAGCCGCCTTCCCGCGACGCCGGCTTGACCATGCTTTACGTCCTTTCGCGTTGCCGCCGACGGTTGGCTGGGACGGCCCACGACAGAGTCCAGCGGCGGCAGGATCCGTTGAGTGCGTCCGGACTTGGACTCCGCCCGGCTTGGCCCACCCGCGAACGGCCACAGCCCGCGCCCCTATGCTATCCGGGAGCGCGCCAGCAAGCAAGAGTCGGCCGTGCAGTCCCACGCTAGAGACCAGGCAAACGTCGTCTTCTGGCGGCACCCGGTCGCAGGGCAACCTCCCCTCGAGGGCGAAACCAGGCATCGCCCTGACATCGAGAGGATGTCCGCCCGTGATAGCCTGTCTGCTTGCGCTGCTGACGGCCTCGGCCCTTCCCACCGACTTCGGCGAGGTGCCACTGGAGCTTGTGCCTTTCTGCCGGTACATTGTCCAGCGCCGTGCCGCCGAAGGCCTGAACCGCGTTGTCACGGATGAGGACTCCGACAAGTACGGCACGGTCTACGGAGGCGCTGCCGAGGATGCTAACATCGCATGGATAGCGGCCTCCGCCTATCGCTACGAGTGGAGTCACTTTCACAAGAATGGCGCCCTTCGCGAGAAGGCATTCTTCCTGCTGGATAGCCTCGCGCGCCTTCATGCTGACGGAGGTTGGGATGACGGCGGGCATGGGGCCTCCTTCGGTCTGCACAGCTTCGCTTGGGCAGTGCTGTCATGGCTGGAGACCGGCGACGTGGACGAGGCCCGCGCGCGGGTGTGGCGTGAGGCGGTCGCGGCCACCACTGATGAGGCCATGGCGGTGAACCACCGTCGGCTCATGTCGGGCGCCTACGCCAATCCCGAGTTCTACTACATGGCTGGGCTGGCAGCGGCATGGAAGGTGTGCGGCGATGAGCGGTACCTGACGGAGGCCGCGCAGGTTCTGCAGAGATACGAAAACGTGCTGTTTGAGGGTGGCGGTGTGTCCTACTTCCATGCGTCGTCGCCCGAGCACGGCTATCAGCAGATGGTGGTCAAGTCGGTGGCGCTCTACTGGGATATCACCAGGGACGAGCACGCTTTCTCCTGGCTGCGGCGGCTGGCGCCGTACTTCCCGACGGTGCAGCACCGGAGCGGCCTGCTGCCCGATGCCGAGCAGCCGTGGTTGAAGCACTCCATCTACAACCCGGTCAATCCAGCGCTGCCGGGCATGCTGGCGTGCATCCTCGATGACGCCGCCAACCGCCATGTCGCGGACACTGCGACCAGGGCGAGGGCTGACAACGTGGCCAATCGCCTCCCCTCGTTCCTGGACAAGAACCCGAACTGGTACAACTACCATCACACCACTTACGCTGCCACGCTGCTCCGTCTGCTTGAGCGTCACGCCCTTCCCGCGCCGGAGCCGATGCCGGACCGGCGTGTCTTTCGCGATCACGGCTTCCGCGGCGTGCGCTCGCACTGGGACGACTTCACCGCGGCAGTCGGCACGCGCCAGATGAACGACACGCTCGCCGGCGCGTACCTCGCCGATCCCGCGGAGCCCATGCTGCCCCTTCACTCGGCCCTCGACGGTGTCTACTTCGAGGTCCTGTGGGGAGACCGCGGCACGGATGTCCCCGGCCAGGCGCGGCAGCGCGCGCACTACCGCTGCATACAGTGGACGCCCACCATCCATCACGCTGAGACCGATGACTTTGCCGCCGTAAGCTGCCTCAGCCGCATCTGTAGCCCTCACTGGGCTGACATGCCATGGATCCCGGGCGAGCGCTGGCCCTTCAACGAGACCTCCGACTGGTCGTACCTCCAGCACTGGGCGGTCTGGCGAGACCATCTGGTAGGCCTCGGCGCGCTCTGCTGCCACGGCGATGGCGGCCAATTGGAGACCGGAGACTTGGCACGCGTGCGCTGGCGTCTGTCACCGGTCGGGAGGGAGCTGGACGCGCCACAGCCGTCGGAAAGCAGTTGGCAGGTTCGCTACGGTAGGGTGCAGGTCAACCTCGAGCGGCTGGCGGAGCGGGGAGGGTTCCAGTTCGGCCACACGGAGGATGAGCCACCACCGCGATGCGCATGGGCGCCCGTGCTGGCACGCCCCGCCCCCTGGCAGGCCGGAGACTTCGTGCACGTGGCAACTGACGCGCATCCCGTCGGCAGCGGGGGCGAGGCGCGGTTCAAGGCCCTCAATGAGGGAGCCGCGGCGCTCCTGGTCGAGCCTGGCGCTGAGCGGGCCTACCTCTGGGTCGCAAGCCTCGTCCGGCACTGGCGCCAGCACGAGCTGGCGGTGCCCCCCGGAGTCACCGTGCGCCTGTTCGTGCGCGACGTGGAACTCACTCCCGCTCCAGAGGGTGGGCCGGCATACGCGTCTCTGAACGGCGGGCAAAGCGCAGTGTGGCTGCTGGAATCCAAAGCCCCTCTTGCCGCGGACCAAATCATGGCGGGGCTCACCTCCGGACGGGGCAGGGGGGAGAGTCGCCCGCAGCGCAACTGAAGCGCCGCCGCGTCCTCGGCTTGGCTGTCCTTCCCGAAAACCCGTGTCGAGACGAAGCTCTTGCACTGAAACACCTGAACCGATGGACATGTGGCAGTCATCAGCTCTACTGGGGACGTGGCCGCAAGGCCGACAAATGTGTCTGGCATGAGTTTTCGGGAGGGACAGGCACGACGGCCGTGCGCGACCGGCACGCCGTCGCGCGCTAAGGGACAGTAAGGTCCGTCGCCTGGCAAACACCCCCGGTCTCGTTCTTCACTGACTCTACTCGTCGTCGCGCAGGTCGTCCGGCAGGCGGATGATGCGGGCGTCGTCGAAGAGGACCACGTCGTCAGGTTGCTGCTCCAGCGCGCCGGGCAGCATGATAAGCAGCCCGGCCTCGTCGGGGACCTGGACCACCGTGCTGAGCAGTTGCCAGTGGTCCGCGTCGCCCTCGCCGTCCACCTGATCGGACGCGTCCTGCCTGACCCACCCGCCCTCGGCAGCCTGCCACTTGATCGACATCTTGGGCTGCTGCTCGGCAGAGCCGGTGCTCCTGACCCATACGGACGTGTAGTACAGCTCGCCCGGCTTGACGGGCGTCCTCGCGATGAAGGTGCCGTTGCGCGTGCCGGTTACCCGTCCGCAGCGCGGTCCGCTCCGTCCGCCCGTGGCCTCCCAGGTGATGCGGTCGGTCTCGCGGTCAATCTCCCATTTCGACCAGCCCGGCGGGGTGTCGGTGGTCACCCAGTCAGTGCCCTGGGGCGGCGCGCGGCCGGTGGTCTCCTCGAAGCCCGGGTTCGCGCACAGGTTGGGCGCGTCGGGGTTGGCGCGGACCCAGGCGAGGGCGCGCATGTGGAAGGCCACCTCACCGCCGCCGGCGTCGGCGATCCGCTGCAGGCGCTGGGCGTCTACGTCCTCGTCGCGCGCGTGTAGCGCGGAGAGCGCCAGACCCAGACATGAGTTCAGGTGCGCGTACCAGGAACTGAGGCGGCCGGCCCTGGTGTTGAAGATCCGGTTGTAGATGCCCGAAATAAGCTCGTCTTGGCGGATCTCCTCACACAGCGCCTCGCGGTGCGCGGCCAGGCGCACGAAGCGCTCCATCTCGTCCAGCAGCGTGGAGGTCGGAGCATCCGCAAGCGTCGCGAGCTCGGCGATGCGGTCGGCCTCCCAGTACTCGCGCAGGATCGCCTCGGCCCACGAGAAGCCCTTCGCCACGAAGGCGATGCGGGCGGCGTAGGGCTCGGCCTCCGCCAGCCGCGCGGCCTCGGCCAAGTCGGCGAGGCCGGCTTCGAGGTCCTCCGGGGTCCACAGCGCGATCTGCGCGGGCACTGAGCCGATGCCATAGAACCACCGGCCCTCGCGCTCCTTCATCATGCAGGCCTCGAAGCGGTCGTACAGGCGCTTCATCGGGTCGCGCGCCGGGCCGAAGAACCCCGAGTAGAAGTCATCCAGCACCGCGTCCGGGTCCTGCTTCGGGTCCCACATCAACTTCGCGCGCAGGTACATCATCGGGCCGGCGTACCACCAGGTGGGCCAGGCCTCGTTGGTGATCGCGACCGCGCCGACCTCGTCGTAGAAGCGCAGCGACTCGGCCATCAGGTGCGGATACGAGCGCGGGAGCATCCAGCCCAGGCTGGTGTAGTCGTAGGTGCCGAAGGCCCCGGCCGCCTCCGCCCAGCCGCGGGCGAAGTCCTGGTCCTCCTGCTTGTAGGCGGGGTCATGCCAGGCGCCGACGTCCTGGGTGATGACCACGAAGACGTTGTCGGGGATCTCCACGTTCTTCGGCAGCGGCTCGACCGACGAGTAGGCGATGCAGGAGATGTACTTGTCCGGGTGAGGCTCGCGGACCGCGTCGGCGACCTGCTTGACGAAGGTGAAGTAGCGCTCCGACTTGACCTCCCGGCCGCGGAAGGTCTCGCCGGGGATGTCCAGAGCCGTGCAGCTCTCGCACTCGCACCAGCCGCGACCGTCGTTCATGCCGACGGAGTAGAAGTTGCACTCCGGGTGGTCAGCGAACCACTTGCGGGCGGCCGCAATAGTCAACTGAACGACCTCGGGGTTGCTGGTGCAGGGCTGCCAACTGTAGCTGATGGTCCGCTCGGGCACGCGCCGCTCGCCGTTGATGAGCGGGTAGTACTCCGGGTGCGTCTCGCCGTACTTGTTCACCGGGAGGACCGTGTAGAGATTGTGTGAGTAGCGGTTGAAGGGCACGTTGAGCGCGTGGCTGGTGATGCGGATGCGCCGGCGCCAGATGTCGCCATCAGGTTTGATAGACGTGTCAATGCCGTGGTTGCGGCGGCACACGAAGCGCGGCTCGACGCGCCGGTTCATGTCCGGGACGGTCACCGTGGCCAGCTCGGGCACGTTCTCGCCCAGCTCGGTGGGGATGAACCAGCGCACCCCCAGCTCCTCCAGCATCCAGTAGACCGCGTTGAGCGTGCCCTCGGCCACGTTCCCCGCCAGGACGAGCCGCGTCCCGTCGCACTCGACCACGAAGCCGTCGAAGGCCAGCGACGTCAGTTCAGCCCCCTCGGCCCAGGCGTCATCGGGCGCTCCCAGATACACCACCGACGCATCGCCCACCGGCTCAGTCCCGACCGGCAGCTCGGCGCCGGACATCTTCTGAAGGTACAGGTTTAGCTCCTCGGCAGCGAGGGTGACGAACTCACGGGCGTCGGCGGGCACGACGATCTGCGCGACCGGCTCACCGTCGCGCACGAGGTCCAGGTCGCCGGCGCAGGCGCCCACGAAGACCAGCGCAGTCACGCAAGTGAAGAGAGGCAGAGCGAGTTGCATGATGGAGAGGTCTCCCCAGACGGCCTTCAGTCTGACGGGTCGTGAGGCACTTCGCCACACAGGCCCGCAGGCCTTCAGCGTTCGGGGAGCAGGGACCAGGCGGCCCTTCGGGCCGACGCGCTTCGCGCGCGCTGCCTCACCT